>DATBAY010000375.1:0-8366 GCA_036271295.1 Lacipirellulaceae bacterium
AGTTGCCGGTGACGAGCGTGGTGCAGCCTTGCGTTAGATAGCAGAGGGCACTTTGGTTCTCTTTTTTCAGGATCGAGTCATCGCTGTGATTGTGGAGGTCGATGAACCCGGGCGCGATGACGAGGCCGGTGCAGTCGATGGTTTTGGCGACGGATTTTTCATCGACGTCGCCGACGGCCACGATCTTGTCGTCTGCAACGGCGACGCTGCCGGTGTAAGGCTCGCCGCCGGTGCCGTCGATGATCGTGCCGTTCTTAAGGAGGAGATCAATGTCGGCGGCGTGTGCTGTCGGCATCGATGCAAAGTAGATCGCGAAGACTGCGAGAACAAAGATTTTGAATCGTGGCGAGGTCATGCTAGAAGGCCGCAACTGGCTTCCGTTTTGAATATTGTGAATTATGTTTTTGCGAGCGATTGTTATAAGTTGTTGTACGGCAATGATTTGATTCATTTCTGCCGCGAATTTATGCAACTCGATTTTTCAGTACAAAATTCGGGATTACCGAGATATCTGCGTTGGCATCGGAGCTAGAAAACGCGGGTGTTTTTAACATGTGGTTGCACAATGACCAGTGATTATTGTGCGCGAATGACGTCAGGAAGCACCGTCGCACGACAAAATTCAAAGCGTTGCGAATTTCGTGTTTTCGCCACGGGGCAACTGCGCCCGGAAAGTTCGTTCGCGTGATTTCAAGAGGGGGGCGAGGTCGAATGTAGCAGTATGCGCGGCCAAATTCTACAAAAAACTTTAGCCAGTGGGGTTTTTGTTAAGTCTGCACAGCGGCATCAGTCGGCGCTAGCAACTCGCGAGTAATTGGCGCAGGTATGATCTTCGCCGTACGCAAACGCCGCTTAGCGAGTAAACTGAATCTTTAGCCAGCTGGCTAACGGCTCACTCGCCGACGATCAGAGGCTGACCGAGCATTCAATTCCGAGGTGGAAAATATGGCAGCCTCTTATAGTTCTACAGGCCTTCGCATCCTTTCGCTCGCATTTCTTTGCATCACTACGAGGGATACGTTGGCTAAGGATAGAGTCGATTGCAATCGGTCTCCCAAGTATTGGGTGACGAGATCGGTCGAGTATTTGGATAAGGAAAAGGACTCCGAGATTCAATTGACTCTGAAGACGGCTATTGCGGTTCAGTATGTTCAAATTGGCGAAATCGGTTTGGCTGAGCAATTAGTATCTGGAATCGATGCTGAACGCCGCGATAAAGTATGGACGGCATTGATCGCTTCTGCGGTGCCGCGAATAAAAGTTGCCGACTCAGAGGAGGTATTGCGCAAAATCCAGTCGCCTGAGCAACGAGAAGCTGCGATTCGGGCTCTCGTTACTCGCTGTGAAACGCTTGGCCTCTTTTCCGACTGCAAAGTTCTGTTGGCACAGCTGGACGACGGCGATCGTCTCTACTACAAGCTTGCGCTTGCTGAAGCCGTTGCACGTGGCGGGAATCTGGAAGAAGCTCGCTCACTATTTCAGGAAGCAAACTCGGAGATTGCGAAGACGCCAACCGTCAAAGACGACGAAGATTTTATCGGGATGCAGCGAGATGTCCAAAAAGTGATCGACACTTGTTCTTCAGCCCACCCGATTGAAATCAGTTACAAGCCACCAGATTCCTCTCATTCCGCAGTACGCACCAATTGTGAGATGTTCTTGCCGGGAACGGCATTTATCGTTGGAAAAGACGCGCAACAAACGATTGATCGAGCCAGAAGTATTGCCGACCGAGACAAACGAAGTGGAGCACTGCGCAAGATAGCTGCAACTGCAATGAAAAAGGGGGATTCTAAGGAAGCCCTTCGTATGCTTGACGAGTCTCTCGATGAGTTTAAAGGCCCGGACGAGAATAGAAGTGTGGACTCGTGGCTAGCGCTGCTTGTCAGCGCAGACTATCTATTGGATCTTGGTGAGAAAGATCGTGCAGTGGCAATTGTTGAACGTGCGAAACAACAGAACGCCAATGATGCGACTGGAATAAGAGTTGGTTCGATCGAGCTGGGGGGGATGGCACGGTATCTACTGCGAGAGATGAGCATTTGCTTGAATGTTCGGCTCAACGGCGCAGAAGCCGGCTTGAAACTAACTGAGAGCACTGACTCGAATTCGCGATTCGCCTTTATGAGTGCTTGGGCAAGTTCTTCAGTTGAACATGGAGACTTGGGGTTTACGTGTCAGGCACTAGAAAATACAAAAACTGATTTGGATCGCGCGTCGATCTGCATTGGAATCGCCTACGGCCTTATCAATGCAACAAGAATCAACTAAACCAAATATTAACGGGACGCGAGTCAATGATTTCCGCACAACGTGATTGATTCGGAAAAAATCGAACGGCAGGTAGGCTTTGGCGAGTTGTGAGCTCGTTCTGCGGTGCTTGGGGCAGAGTTGACTGGCCGCCGAAGCGACCATCCGAGGTAGAATCCAGCCGCTGCTCAGCTCTACGTCCCGGCAGGCGGCTGCCAAAGCTCGACCTTGTTTCCCTCTGGATCAATGACCCAGGCGAACTTTCCGTACTCGGATTCGTCAATCTTCTCGAGCACGTTGCAGCCTTCTTTCTTCAAAGTTTTGACCAACGCGTGGAGGTCTTCCACTCGGTAGTTGACCATGAATAGAGCAGGGCTCGGAGCAAAGTGATCGCTTTCTTGCGGATTGATTAACCAGGCGGTTGTGCCCGCAATCGGCTTGCCCTCGGCGTCGGTCCAATCGAAGGTGGTTCCGCCCCAAGCTTGGACATCGATTCCCAAGTGTTTTTTGTACCAGGCGCGCAGTGAGGGAGCGTCTTTAGCTTTGAAGAAGATGCCGCCGATGGCGGTGACTCGCTTCGTGCCACCTCCTGTGCGGGGATTTTAAACACAGAATTCACCACAGAGGACACAGAGGACACAGAGGACACGGAGAAGAATATTTCAGACAGATTTATAGGATGAACGGGATTAAGAAATCTAACTAAAGAATTTGAGCCGTAATACATCCTGTCGATCCTGTTAATCCCGTCTTAGAAATGAATCGCCTTTTCTCCGTGCTCTCTGTGTCCTCTGTGGTTAATTCTTTTTGCTGAGGTTATTTGTGCGGCGGCTCGGCGGGAGCCTCGCCCTCCCATTTACTACGCTTTGGGGAACCAGCCGTCGCGGTATTCGCACGTCCAGAGGGCTTCGGCGGCGGGGTTGTTTTTGATGTGGCCGGTTTTGGCGTCGATCTCGAGCGTTTGGCCGGTGCGGTAGGCGATGTTGCCGAGGTGGGCGAGTAGCGTGCTTTTGTGGCCTTCTTCGACGGGGCAATTCAGCTTTGCTTTCCCGCGGATCGTGTCGAAGAAGTTGGCGAGGTGTTCGATTTGGGAGCGGTGGCCTTTGTTCTCGGCGAGGACTTTGCGTTTGAGATCGTAGAATTTGTAGCCGCTGTCGTCGATCGTGAGCGTGCCGCCTTCGCCGCGGACTTCAATCGCGATGCCGCCGTCGTTCGTGACGGGGGGCGACCAGCTATTGCCGTCCCAGCTCATGCCGCGGCCGGGGAATTCCCAGATGACGGTGCAGGTATCGGGCGTTTGCTGATCGTCGTCGTAGCGGAGTTTGCTGCCGACGCAGGTGACGCGCGTGGGGTATTCGACGTCGAGGGCCCAGCGGGTGACGTCGATCGTGTGGACGCCGTTGTTGCCGAGTTCGCCGTTGCCCCAGCGCCAGAAGTTGTGCCAGGTATAGGGGATGATGTTGTCGCGGTACGGTTCGGCGATGGCCGGGCCTTGCCAGAGGTCGTAATCGAGCCACTCGGGCGGGTCGGTTTGTTTGCCGTGGCCGATCGAGGGGCGATTGTTGTTGTAGGTCGAGCTGGCGTAGAGGAGCTTGCCGATTAGCCCATCGCGAAGTTTGGCGATGGCTTCGACGTAGTGCGGGTTACTGCGGCGCTGCAGGCCGATTTGGACGTTGCGCTTCGACTCGCTCGCGGCCGCGATCATGCGCTCGCCTTCGGCCGGCGTATGGGAGCAAGGCTTTTCGGAGTAGACGTGCTTGCCGGCGGCGCAGGCGAGGATCGTGGCGGGTGCGTGCCAGTGGTTCGGGGCGCAGCAAAAAAGGGCGTCGACGGATTTGTCGTCGAGGGCGTGGCGGAAATCTTTGATCGCTTTGGGCGATTGGTTGCCGGCGGAGGTCGCGACCTTCATTCCCTTGGCGAGCGCGTGTTCGTCGCAATCAGCAATGTAGGCGATGTTGACGCCGGGAAGTTTGATGAGGTCTGTGGCGAGCTGCGAACCGCGGTTGTTCACGCCCATGATGGCGATGGTGACGGCGTCGCTCGCGGCGGCGGCGGCGCGCGAGGCACGGTGCGTGACGAGCGAGGCTGCGGCGGCGGTTGTGGTGGCGAGGAACGTGCGGCGGGTGAGAGGCGTCATTGTCGAAACTTCCGAAGCTGGTCGTGGGGTAGCTGGATTCGCAAGAATCCGGCCCTAAGCAGTTACTCTCCGGATTCTTGCGAATCCAGCTACGGGAGTCCGAGTTACGGCTTTGCTTTGAGTTCGGCCGCGGACTTTTCTTTGGCGCGGTCGATGATTTCCGAAAGCTTCACCGCTTTGCCATCTTGGTGTTTGCTTTCGTCGGCGGCTTCCATGAACGCGTAGATTTCGATCGTTTGGTCGCGGCCGACGGGCGGTTCTTGCGATTTGAAGAATTTGCAGATTTCATCGACGAGGTTCACGTAGCCGGGGGTTTTGGTCGCGTGCTGGATGACGCCTTTCGAGCCGAGCGTGCAGATCGAATAGCTGTGGCCTTCCTTGAGGCCGCAATAACTGCCGAGGCGGCCGTCCTTCCATTTGCCGACTGCCATGGTCGACTTGGGCGAATCGGTGCGGCTCACGCTTTCGCAGCCGGTTCCCATAATCGTGAAGAGAGGCTCGACTCCGTGGATGCCATAGAAGAAGAGGTCGGGGTGGTGGGGCATGATCGAGAAGGGACCGGCCGTTTCGCAAGCGATCATGTCGCCGAAGGATTTGTTCGTGGCGGCGTCCTTCACTTCGTCGCAATAGCGGAGCGAGGAAGAGGAGAAGACGGGCGTGTGAGTTTCGTCGGCGATGTGGAAGATTGAGATGATATCCGCTAGCGATGAGGCGGTGGGTTTATCGATGAACACTGGCTTGCCCTTGGCCACGGCGCGGAATTGTTCGAGGTGCGGGCGGCCGTCGACGCTTTCGAGGAGGATGGCGTCGGTTTCATTCGAGAGCTCTTCGAGCGAATCGACGATTTTGACGTTCTGCTCGCGGAGGTTTTTGACGAAGCCGTCGATGCGGTTTTTGCTCGCGGGGACGTCGGTGCCGCCGGGGAAGGCGACGGTGATCTTCACGCCGGTGAGCGGCTCCTTGGCGTTCGGATCGTTGATCAGTTTTGTGAATTCTTTGACGTGCGAGGTATCGCACCCGATGATGCCGACGCGGATGGGTTTGTCCTCGGCTTGTGCAAAATTGTTTGAGACGATCGAAACGGCGAGAGCGACGAACCAGAGGCGAGAAAGCGACATGGGGAGCGCCTGGCAACGCGGGTGGAGCGGCGCGGCGTGCCGCAGATGGGGAGGGAGGGGCCGCTACCCTTTGATAAACCAGGGTACGGGCGTTGTCAATTTAGGCTTGGATGAGCGAGACAAGACGGAAGAGTTTTGTCCACAGTTGGACGCAGATTAACGCAGATGGAAGAAAGAAATGATCAAAGCAGCGTGAAATGAAATATATATTTCATCTGCGTAAATCTGCGATATCTGCGGACAAAAAATGCCTGCAGCTGGAGATCATTAGACCTCGAGCAGCATTCGCGAGGGATCTTCGATCGTTTCCTTCACGCGACGAAGGAAAGTCACGGCTTCGCGGCCGTCGATGATGCGGTGATCGTACGTGAGGGCGACGTACATCATCGGACGGATGACGACCTGGCCGCCCAGGGCGATCGGACGGTCTTGGATCGCGTGCAGGCCGAGGACGCCGCTTTGGGGCGGGTTCACGATCGGCGTCGACAGGAGCGAGCCGAAGACGCCACCGTTTGAAATGGTGAAGGTACCGTTCTCGAAATCTTTGGGGTCGAGTTTGTTTTCGCCGGCGCGCTGCGAGAAATCGTTGATCGCTTGCTCGATGCCGGCGAAGCTGAGTTGCTCGGCGTTGCGGAGCACAGGCACGACGAGGCCCTTTGTGCTGCTGACTGCCATGCCGATGTTGTAGTAACGGCGGTAGACGATTTTGTCGTCGCGGATTTCAGCGTTGAGGGCGGGCGTTTCTTTGAGGGCGTCGACTACGGCCTTTACGTAGAAGGGCATGAAACCGAGTTTGACGCCGTACTTGGATTGGAAGGCCTCGCGGTAGGCGGCGCGCAGGTCCTTCACGGCCGTCATGTCGATTTCGTTGAACGTCGTCAGCAGCGCGGCGTTTTGCTGGGCGCTCACGAGCCGCGCGGCGATGCGGCGGCGGATGAGGCTCATCGGGACGATCTCTTCAAGATCGCCGGCCGGTTGCCCTTGCGTGAACTGAGCGGATGTTGGAGTGGCGGCTGGCGGCTGCGTTTTCGGCGCTTCGGCCTTGCGATCTTTTTGCGACTCGACGTAACGAAGCACGTCGCGGCTGTGGAGGCTGTCGCCTTCGGCATTGATGTCGGTGGCCTTCAGGCCGAATTCACGCAGGGCGCGACGGGCGGCAGGAGTCACGGCGACGTCACCATTAGTATGTTTTTCAGGTTTGTGCTCTTCGGGAGCTGGCAGGAGCTCGACTTTGGCAGCAACTTCCTCAGCTGGCGGAGCGGGTGCCAGAGTTGGGGCTTGCTCTTCAACTTTCGCCGCTGGCGCCGGAGCGGCAGGCGCTGGTGTATTCGTTTTCGCGGCGTCGCCGTTTTCGACGTAGCCAATCACGTCGCCTACGGTGACCATATCGCCTTCGCGCTTGAGGATCTTGCCCAACACGCCGGCTGCGGGCGCGGGGAGTTCCATCGACGCCTTGTCGGTCTCGAGTTCGACGACGTTTTCGTCGAGCGCGACGACATCCCCTTCGCGCTTGAGCCAACGGCCGATCTGCACTTCGCGCACCGACTCGCCGACTTCAGGAATCTTTAGTTCGATACTCATAGCAATAGTCTAAACGCTCGCGTGATTAATTCATCATGTTCGCGATGGTGGGCCGCCCCGGAACCGGTGGCCGGGCTCGCGCTCGGCGTGCGAGCAACGAACGACAGCGGGTAGCGGTCGAGGAAGCGGTGGCAGTAGCGATGTTTCCAGTACGCCCAGGCGCCCATGTTCTCGGGCTCTTCCTGGACCCAGATGACGGGCGTTTGCGTGGAGTATGGTTTCAGCGCGTTGGCGAGCACTTCGTCTCGCAGCGGGTAGAACTGCTCGACGCGGAGGATCGCCACGTCGTTGCGTTTTTGCTTTTCGCGGGCTTCGACGAGGTCGAAATACATTTTGCCGCTCGAAAGGAGGACGCCCGAGGTTTCGGCGGATTCCGGGCGCGTATCCGGGAGAATGCGGTGGAAGCGTTCGTTGGCAGCGAGGTCTGACAGCGGCGAAACCACGTTCGGATGACGCAGCAAGCTCTTCGGCGTGAGCACGACCAGCGGCTTGCGCCAATTGCGTTTCACCTGGCGACGCAGCACGTGGAAGTATTGCGCCGGCGTCGAGGGATTTACGATTTGGATGTTGTCTTCCGCGGCTTCGAACAAGAAGCGTTCGAGGCGCGCGCTCGAGTGCTCGGGACCTTTGCCTTCGAACGCGTGCGGCAAAAGCATCACCACACCGCTAAGGCGACGCCATTTGTCTTCGGCGCTCGTGATGAACTGATCGATGATCACCTGCGCGGCGTTGACGAAGTCGCCGTATTGGGCTTCCCAGGCGACGAGCGCTTCGGGGTAATCGAGCGAATAGCCGTATTCGAAGCCGAGCGTGCCGGTTTCGCACAACGGGCTGTTGACGATCTCGACTTTCGCCTGGCGGAGACCGAGGCCGTCAAAGATTTTGTACTCATGGCCGTCGACGACATCGTGCAGCACGGCGTGGCGCTGGCTGAACGTGCCGCGTTCGGAGTCCTGACCGCTGAGTCGTACAGGATGTCCTTCCTCGGCGAGTGTCGCGAACGCGAGCGCTTCGGCGGCGGCCCAATCGAGCGGCTCTTCGAGGTTCGCCATCTTGCGACGACGCTCCATGATGCGCTCAAGCTTCTTATGCAGATTGAAACCTTGCGGCGTAGCCGTAAGTTTTTCGAGCAGCGATTGAAGCTGTTCGATGGGCACGCCCGTTTCGGGACCGTCATCCGGTTCGCGCCCGCCGAAGTAGGGCTGCCAAGCGCCTGCCGATGTCAGCTGGTCGGGCGGCGGCGGCGAATTTTTCGCTTCGGTAAACTGCTTTTCGAGGTC
>DATBAY010000376.1:0-2637 GCA_036271295.1 Lacipirellulaceae bacterium
TATTGACTCGGTCTTCCGCGGCGCTCCAAACGCTGGCGGACGGAAATATGGAAGAAGTAACGAACGCCCCCAGCATTTCGCTGCGCGCATTTCGGCTTAAATAGCTCGCTACCCTTTGACTGGTCTGAAGATGGTCATCGGTCGGGACTGGTGGGGATTGCTGCAGGAGTTGGTCAAAGGCCGCTTTGCGAGCTTCGAAACCGGGCAGTCGCATTGCGGCAACCGCGGCATCGTATTTGGCATTCACTTCTTCCAGGATCAAGTTGCGATCGATCGAGCCACGATTCGCTTGCGGGTGCGTCGGTTTTCCATCCGTCTGCAAGGCTCCGAAAAACTCAAAATCGTTCGAGGCGTTCGAATTGATCCATGCGATCGGCGACGTTGGCGAACGGCTTATGATCCGCCAGGTCGTGTTGAATCTGCTGCGCGAGATTCTTCGTCAGGTCTTTGCTGCTGAGCAGGGCAATCGTTTCGTGGCACGCAGTCTTGCTAATCACCCAGGCGGTGTTTTGCTCGACCATCGTGGGACCTTGGGCGACGAGCCGTGCCAGGCGATGTTCGGCGAGAATGTCTTGCCAAGCTTCGGCCAAATGTTTGTCGCCGACTCGCCGCATGGCGCGGATCGCCAAGGCGTGGGCCGCTTCCCGCGCCGCGAGTTGATGTGGCAACGTCATCGCGATTAGCCGACCCTTAAAGTCGTTGAGAGGCGCTAGCAAGGGTGAGTAAAAGCGCTCGCGGTGCGACGCCTCGACCACGAGATCGAGCGATGCTCTGTTTGCCTCGATCCAGGCGCTTAGTGGTGGAAGCTGATCGCCCTTCCAGGGATGATTTTGCGCCCGGCGAAGCATTTCTTGTGTTTCTATCGGCGCACTTCTCGCATCGAGGCTTGGGAAGAGCTCCAGCAGGCGATCGACAATGGCATCTTCATTCAGCGGCTGCAAGGTGGAGTCGGTCGAAGGAACTTCGTCGAGCCGAAGTTCAGCGGCGATCGCTCGAAATTGTTCGGGAGCGAGGTTGCCGGGGCCCAATGCTCTCCATAGCAGCGCCGCCGCGTTGTCGTTCGGTGCGATATCGCGACGGAACGATTCGTGCACGTACTTTTCGTAGTCGGGCAGCCCATCGTCACGAAGCGGACTGGTGATATAAGTCGTTTGCGGAGACACGACGATTGCCGGGCTTGGCCCGAACAATTGGAAGAAGAAAAGGACCAGCAGCGCGAAGAGTATTCCGCCGATCCACCAGAAAGCGCTGGGCTTCTTTTTTGGCGGTATGAAGGGCGTGTTGGCCGACATGCGAATTAAACGATGCCCCAAAACTTACATCGGCGTATTATTTGATCGCGGATGCGCTGTGCGTCTTTCGCGGGCATCTCTGGAAAGGTGGTTTCAATTGAACGGACGATGTATTCGGGACCTTGTTCGAATAACCGAAGGCCTTCGCGAACGCGCTCGTCAGGCGTCATGCTCCGAGCGCGCTCGATCTCGTTTCGCCAGTCGTCGCCCATGTGGCGATTGTAGCACAGCGCCGAAGTGGCGGTGACGCTGCAAAAATCCGGCAAGAATTCACCAGTCGCGAAACATAGCCTTGATGCCTATGCTTCTGGCGACTCGACAGGTTCTTCCCCTTCTTCACGTTCCTCGCGCGGGACGCGGACGATTGCGGCCAGCGTATCGCCTTCGTCAACGGACATGATGCGGACGCCTTGCGTGTTGCGACCGATGACGTTGAAGTCGCTGACTTTCACGCGCTGGATTTTGCCGCGGGCGGTCATCATCATGAGCTCGTCATCGTCGTTCACGGGGACAATGCCGATGACGGGGCCGTTGCGGTCGGTAGTTTTGATATCGCGGAGACCCTTGCCGCCGCGGCGTTGCGTGCGGTAGCGGAAGGAAGAAGAACCTTCGGACTCGGATTCTTCTTCGGAACCCCCGGCAGAGCCGGGGGCTGACTCGCCCGCGACTTCGTTATCCTCAGAGACTTCGCCTTCGGGTGGGGCGGCGGCGTTGGGGCCGAAGGGGGTGCGTTTGCCGTAGCCAAGTTGGCAGGCGGTGAGGAGCGTGGCATCGGGGTCGGCGACGACCATGCCGACGAGCGTGTCGTCCTTGCCGAGCGAAACGCCTTTGACGCCGCTGGTGTTGCGGCCCATGGGGCGGGCGTCGGCTTCGTTGAAGCGAATCGCCATGCCGTTCGCGGTCGAGAGGACGATTTCGTCACCCTTTTTGGTGATCGCGCAGTCGACGAGCTCATCATCTTCCTTGAGCTTGATGGCGATGATGCCGCTCTTGAGTGGGCGGCTGTACGCTTTGAGCTCGGTCTTTTTCACGAGGCCTTTGCGCGTGGCCATCATGAGGTAATGGTCGGGCTGGTCGAAATCGCGCACGGCGCGACAATCGGCGATGGTTTCGCCGGCGGCGGCGTCCAGGTTGAGCAGGTTCACTACCGCTCGGCCTTGGCTCTCGCGCGACTGCTGTGGAATGTTGTAAACCTTTTGCCAATAGACTTTGCCCTTCGTTGTGAAGAACAGCAAATAGTCGTGTGTGCTGGTGACGAACAGGTGCTCAACAGGGTCGTTTTCAACCGTTTTGGCGCCTTTGATGCCCTTGCCGCCGCGGCGCTGGGCGCGATAAACGCTCGCCG
>DATBAY010000377.1:0-12404 GCA_036271295.1 Lacipirellulaceae bacterium
CGCTCGCCGCGGCGAAAGGCGCGTCACCGTCTGGGGGGACACTCGTCGACGCGCTCTTGAGGATGAGGCCTACCAACCGCGACGCTCGCCCAGGCGAGCGTCGCGGTCTCGTCATTTATAGGGACCTCGAACGATAAACTCGCCAAACATTCGGGTGCCTGGGGCAACGCCCCAGCGATTCCGCGAACTCAAAGCTCACCACAAGCAATCCTATAAAAAACGTCCGCCCCTAGCTCCAGCTCTTTAATCTCAATAAACTCATCCGCCGTGTGCGCCTGAGCGATCGCCCCCGGCCCAAACACAATCGTTGGCACACCCACCGCAGATATCGCAGCCGCATCCGTACCATAAGGCACCCCCACAAGTTTGCCTTCACGCCCCATGGCGCGCGCCAGCGTCGCCACTCGCTCCGCCAATTCGCGATTGTTCTTATCGCTCAGCCCGTTGCTGTCCATAAACGGCGGATCATGCTCGATGCGGCAGTCGCCAACATCCGCGTTCGCCGCAATGTGCTCAACCAACTGCCGGTACCCATCTGCCGGCAGATATTGCGGACTGCAACGCCGGTCGATCTCAATCGTCGCACGCTCCGGCACCGTGTTCACTCCCACCCCGCCATGAATCGTGCTGACACACGCACTCGGACGACCACACAGCGGATGTTCCGGCGCCGTTTCACGCAGCCACTTGTGATAACCTTCGATTGACCGAATCACTTCGGCCATCGCATAGATCGCGTTAATGCCTTGATCGGGCCGCGACGTATGCGCCGCCCGACCATGCGTATGACAACGCCAGCGAACCACACCGTGGTGCGCGACGACCACATGGAATTCGGTCGGCTCCGCAACAATCGCTGCGTCCGGCGGCCGCGGAAATAACCTCTCCGGCGTAGTAGTCCCGCCAGTGATTTTAACACCCGCTCGACGTTCCGAATCCCACAAGTCGCACAACGCCCGAGCCCCCGTAAACCCACACTCCTCATTCGCCGTAAACGCGATCACGACCGTAGGCCGCCCGTTATTCCCCCTCCCTTGCAGGGCGGGGCTAGGGGAAGGTTCGCCTGCCGTCTTGCTCGCTCGCGACAGCGCACACACCATCGCCGCCATCGCCCCTTTCACATCGCATGCCCCCCGCCCATACACGCGCCGATCGCGCACCTCGCCGCCGAACGGGGCCACCGTCATCCCTTCCACCGGCACCGTGTCCTGGTGAACGTCCCACAGCAGCAATTCCCCGCCTTCTTCGACCGGCAAATCACCAGCCACAAGCGCGACCAAATTCTCCCGCTCCGGATGAACCCGCTGCCGCAACCAAGGCCAGCCATGCTGCTCGCATATCTTCTGCAGCAGATCCGTAACGCGCCCCTCACCCTGCACGGCTTCCGTCAGCGGACGCCCCATCGGATTCACACTGGGTGCCTGAATCAAAAGCTGCAACGTCTCTACCGGATCAAGTGCCATCGCCGCCGATTGTACCACTCCCGGACTGGTCGCTTAAGCGACCAGTCCCACGCGGCGGTTTCCTGCTTAATTCACGTCTGCTTGCGAATACCGTCCCCATCGTTCAGGCTGGAGATGGTCCGCCTGCATAAGCAAATCATGCCGCGCCCCCTCTCCATCGCCGATTCGCTCACCAAACTGCTCGACGGCAGCGATCGGCCAATCTACGTCGTCGATTCCCAGCGGCGCATCGTCTACTGCAATCGCGCCCTTGCCGACTGGATCGACCTCGAACGCAAACAAATCGTCGGCCGACGCGTTGAGTTTCATTCCGAAGAGCCGGCCACCGACGCCGCCCCACGCACCGATTCATCGCCGCTCACCGATTTGTGCCCCCCGCCATCCGCCCTCGCCGGCGAACGTAGCAAAGGCACAATCAGCTGCCTCGCACGCGATGGCCGACTCATCCATCGCGCCGCCGAATTCGCGCCGCTAACATCCGTGAGCCCACCTCTAAAGGCCGACGCAGCCGACAAGCTTCCCATCGCGCCCGTCCTCGTGATGCTGGCAACCGAAGACTTGTCACCCCAAGACCTCGCGAAAGAAATTTCTGGCGATATCGCAGCCGACGAACTCCACCGCACCATCCGCCAATTTCGCCGCACCCAAGCACGGCGTTATTCTCTCCACTCGCTGCTCGGCAACAGTCCCGCCATGCAAAAAGTGCGGGCCCAAGTCGAAGCGGCAACCACCAGCGGTTCGAACACCCTCATTCTCGGTCGCCCCGGCAGCGGCCGAAAACACGTCGCCCTTGCCATTCATTACCAATCGCTCGGCAACGACGAAGGCGTGCTGCTCCCCATCAACTGCGGGCTGCTTACAGAAGACCTCTTCGACCACGCCATCGAACGCCTTGCCACTCGCTCGACATCCGGCGGCATGAAAACGCTGCTGCTCGAAAATCTCGAACGAATGTCGCCGCTATTCCAAAAGCTGCTTCTCGAAACCCTCCGACAAAAGCAAATCGTCGTCCGAATCATCGCCACGATGGATCCTGCCAATGTTCGAACCGGAACCGACGAGCACCAGTCCGATGCCGAAGATCGTCGCGACCGAGCGCACCCAATCGACCCCGCCCTTCTCGATGCCATTTCCACGATCACGATCCGCATCCCCAACCTTTCCGACCGCATCGAGGATCTGGGCATCCTCGCGCACTTCTTTTTGGAACGCTGCAACCGCAACAACAGCAAACAAGTCGGTTCGATCCTGCCAGATGCCCTCGATTCGCTGGCACTCTACAGCTGGCCCGGCGAACTTGATCAATTGAGCGAAGTCATTGCTGCAGCGCACGCGCAATCGCATTCCCCTTCCATTGCTAACGCCGACCTGCCGCCCATCGTCCACCAGGCGTTCCAAGCCGCCTCACGTCGCCGTGAGCCCGTGGCGCCAATTGTGCTCGATGACTTGTTGGCGTCGATCGAGAAAGAGGCCATTACTCGGGCTCTGGCCGTTGCGCGCGGCAACAAGAGTGAAGCGGCAGCTTTGTTGGGAATGACGCGCCCCCGATTCTACCGTCGCCTTGTCCAGCTCGGTTTCGTTGTTGAAGTTCCCGAGTTTATTCCCGAACCTGAAGTCCCAGAATTCATCGAACATGATGATTCGAGGTAGCCGCGTCGTTTCGTCAGTCCAAACCGCATGCAGACTCCAATGCTAAACCTCCTGATCTGCGAGCAATCCGGCCGCTGGGCCGCGGCGCTACGTACGGCATTTGGACGATCGGCATCCGTCGGGCGACAAATTCCCGGTCGCATCCAAGAAGTTCGCCGGCTCGCAGAGTTCGTAACCCCAATCATTGGCGCTCCCACACGACTGAACTTTGTGGAAGTACAACCGCAAAATTTATCTGCCGTGCTAGAGCTGCTGACGCAAATGAGCGACCAGTTGACACCAATCGTCGCCCTTGTTGACGATTCCCGATCCGTCGACGCACTCTACGAAGCAGGCGCAACGCTCGTTGTTGAAACTCCCCGCCAAATCGGTACTGCGCTCAAACTGGCTACGCATTTCGCCGGATTGCCATCTTCGCGTGCCTACCCGGCGCCTTCGTCCATCGCCGATTGGGCCCACGCTGCTCTTCCTTGGCAGCCCGCCTGATCCGCGGTAGTTTAGGGAAGCCTAGCTCTCGATCCGGCGATGGGTCAGTTTGAATGTAGGGGTGGCTGGGGCAACGCCCCAGATGCTTTAGCAGGGGCGTTGCCCCAGCCACCCTGAATCCATTCTCAAAGACTATATCCTCGAATTGCCTCACCATTCTCGATTCTCTCAATTCGCAAAGAGGTTCCCTTCTGATGGCTGATGTGTCTCCCACGCGAGAATCCGTAGAAAAAATCCTCGCGGATATGCGCGATCCCGAAACCGGCCGCAGTCTCGCGCGCATGGATCAAATCCGGCACATCACGGTCGACGGCCGCGGCGTCGAAGTCTCGCTCGGCCTCACCACCTGGTCGGGCCTGCTTTGGGACGAAACCAAAGCCGAAGCCGAACGCCTCCTGCGCGAAAACTTACCCGTCGGCACGAATATCAACGTGCGGATCGTCGAGTACGTTCGCCCGCCCGAAAAAATCGGCGAGATCGGCCTCACCGCCAAGAGCGTCATCGCCGTCGGCTCCGGCAAAGGCGGCGTCGGCAAGAGTACGGTCGCGGCATCCATTGCCTACGGATTGAAAAACGCCGGCGCTGCCGTCGGTCTCATGGATGCGGACGTCTACGGCCCAAGCATCCCGCACTTACTCGGCGTCAACGAACGTCCACACCTCGAGAACGGCCGGCTGCAACCGGTCGTCAAAGACGACATCCGGGTAATGAGCATGGGCTTCCTCGTCCCGCCAGGCGAAGCAATCGTCTGGCGTGGCCCCATGCTCCACGGGGCAATCACGCAATTCCTCCGCGATACGGAATGGGGCCATCTCGATTACCTGATCATCGATATGCCGCCCGGAACCGGCGATATTGCGCTCACGCTCTCTCAAATCCTGCCGCTCACCGGCGCGGTCGTCGTCTGCACGCCGCAAGATGTCGCGCTGATCGACGCAGTGAAAGCCATCGCGATGTTCCGCAAAGTGAACATCCCGATCCTCGGCATGGTCGAGAACATGAGCTACTTCATTTGCCCCGATTGCGGCAAACGCTACGACATCTTCGGCTCCGGCGGCGCGGAAAAGAAAGCGGCCGAGCTCGAAGTCCCATTTCTGGGAGGAGTGCCGATCAACATCGGAATCCGCGAGCGCGGCGACGCCGGCCAAACCGGCGGCAACTTTAGCGACGAAGCGACAGCGCCGTTCTTCAAAGACATCTGCTACAAACTCGTGCGCGGCATCAGCACATCGCACAAAGCCGCCCCGCCATTACCAACGCTAAACGTCCTCTAAACAAGCGACAGCTTGGCACCCCGGCTCCTCCGGGGGTGTTCGGTTGCCATACGGGGCGGCTGGGGCAACGCCAGAGTTTTGCGAAGAACTAGGCCGTACCCGAACATTTCCCCGTCGAACGGGCGAATGACGGGGTGGCTGGGGCAACGCCCCAGAGTTTTGCGAAAACCATCCGCGCAAAAAACTAGAGCCGCTAGGCCAAACCCAGCGGCTCTTTCCCGTTAGTTCACGCGGCGGAGAGAGCACTTAGCTCTCAGCCAGCCGAGGCGATCGACCCGAAGTTACATGGACTTCTTGGTCTTCTTCTTGCCGCCCTTTTTCTTCGCGCCCTTCTTCTTGGCGCCCTTCTTCTTCGTCGTCTTCTTGGCTGCCTTCTTCTTCGCAGCGCGCTTCTTCTTGGCCACAGTCACTCCTCCATAAAAAAGTTTTGGTGACTCACCGGCTGACACACCATTTCAAACTCACAGCCGACATCACCTTTTTAAAACCAGCCACCGCATCCGCGGCAGCTCCGGTAACTCACATCTCATCTCGCAAACGAATCAACTTCCTTCATCGACTCGATTGCAATTCGAAACGTGTGAAAACCGATGTCACTTGTTCGTAGTTGTACGAAATTACTGAAATTGTGCAACACGTTTTCGCAAAAAAAGTTTGCAACGTGAAATTTTTTTCGCGCGATCACACGCGCGAATCAACTTTTCAATGTCGCGCGCACACAAAATCCGTCTCTCCACGCATCACACGCGCGCTTCAATACAACGAGATGGTCGTGCCGTCGAAAAACTGCGCCGTCGGCTGCGCAGCGCGGCGCGAAAAACCAAATCGAGAGTACTCTGCCGGCGCTACAACAGCCAAATAAGCGGTCATCAACATGCCCGCATGAACTGGAGTGAACGGCTCGCTCGTCGCACGCCAACCGGACAAGAGCTCCGGCCACGCGATACGCTGCACGCGGCGCTTAATATGAATCGGGTCGAGCCCATACCATTTCGGCGAGACTGAAATTACCGGCACTTTTCGCACACTTCCCACCAACGTTAACCGCTCGTTCGTTGCGCGAGCGTGTTGCAACGCCTCCGCCAAAGTCAGATTGCTGCGCGGAAATAACATCCGCCGGAACAACTGAAATCGGCGCTCACCGAGACTTTCGAGGCTACCAATCGGAAGTTGCGTGACGCTCGCGAGCGCGCCCGCCTCACCGAGTCGATCGAGGCACTCTTCGACCCATGCGAGCAGCCGATCGGGCGTCACTCCGTACAAAAAATCGTTCCCAATATCCGTAATGAGTGCCGTCGTTGGCAGCGGCGCGCGGATTTGTAAATCTCGCCAAAGCGCGCAGGGAAAAATTCCAGGAATTTTTCTCCCCAACACCGCAGAATCTTGCCCATACGACCTTCCATGCCCCATCGCGACCATGATTTCGATCGGCTCGCGCCACGTTCGACGAACCGTTTCGACGATCGTCGGGAAGCCGCGAACCAAATTACTCGCGCCCAAAAGAACAACGCGACGAGTGGGTGCGATCGTGTTCAAGAATGTTTCGCGGCACGCCGCAGCGACTTATTGCCACCGATTCCGGTTAAGCTGCAGCGCTTGAAAATTGCCGTAGGCTAAGTAGCCAAACAGCAATGCCAAATAGATCTTTTGATTGAGCAACGCGTAGGCCGCAATCAAAACCGCGATACCCGCCGAAAGTTGCAGCGCGTGAACCGTTCCAAACCGAGAGTTCCGAATAGTGAATAATTCACGGGTGATTTGCCCACCGTCGAGCGGATAAACGGGCAATAAATTGATGACGCCCCACATGATGTTCACTTCTAAGACTTTCGCGATGACTTCGTTGAACAGTTCCGATTTCACTGGCTCGAAGTACACGGCCAACGGACCGAGCGGCTGAATCAACACCCGCTCCGCCTCGAATAGCCAATTCGCGTTCATGAGGGCGTCATGCCTGCCGAAGCCGATCACATGGCCACTGAGCTTCATCGCCGCGACAACTAACGCCGCCAACAAAAACCCCGCGCCAGGCCCCGCTAAGAGCACCAGAATCCGTCGCCACGGCGTACGCGGCCCGTCATTGCACGAAGCCAACCCGCCAAAGCTATACAGCGTGATCCAAGGGTGACCGCCGTAAAGCCTTTGGACACTCGCATGACCAAGCTCATGGATCAACACAGAGACGAAGACCACCCCTATCCAGATCAGAGTCTTTTGCGGGTCGGCCGGCCCACTCCCGAGCCCCATCAATAGTGCGACAATCCAAAAGAACGGATGCACGCGCACCGGAAAGCCGAACACCCGAAAGTGCAAGTCGGCCTGCGTCGCTGGTGGCTCGCCAAGAAACATAAACCCGCTGCTCGAATTGCGATGGAATGCCGGGCCGACCGTCGGTCGGCCGTTAGGGCCAAACGCCCATTATTCAATCCGCATTCTGCACTCCGCAATCCGAAATCTGCCGCTAGGCCGCCTCGCAAACGGCTTTCAACGATTCCCTGTCGAACGAATGGTGAGTTCGCAGCACCGCTTTTCGCCGGCTCTCCAGCACCTGCAGCATATAGTCGGCTGCCCGCAGGGACGCCCCGCCGTGGCCAACACGCTCCTTCAGCTCCGCCAGCTGAGCGACCCGCGTCGACCTTTTAACCGGGTCAACGAGCCATTCAATCACATGCCCGGCCACCTGTTTCGACTTATCCCGGCACGTCAAATACTCCGGCATCAGCACATGGGCGTCCACGGGGTCGTTCGGATCGTAGCTCGCCAGCTTCTTGGGAAACAAATCAGTCGCCGTCAGCAAGTTCACCAGCGTGATATACCGCACCTTGCGGAAAAATAGTTGCACAAAGTACGCAAACCGCGTGATGTAATACAGAATCACCGTCGGCTTCTCGTGATATAAGAGTTCCAGCGACACCGAGCCCGAAACCGCCATCGCACAGTCCGCCGCCTCAATAAGCTCCGCCGTCCGCTTCACGTGCACCACCGCCGGCAAGCCTTTGCCCGCGAGCGCCGCCCGCGCCAACTCGGCGTGGCTCTCTTTGAACGACGCAATCGCGAACCGCACATTCGGCACACGGTCACGCACGATCTTCGCCGCTTTAAGGAAGTATTCGAGGTTGCTCTTCACTTCCTGCGTCCGCGACCCGGGCAAAATGGCGACTAGCGGCCCGTCTCCGCTCTTCAATTCGCTGATAAACTTCGCATCCAGTTGTTCCGCCCGCAGTTGATCAAAGTACGGATGCCCCACGAACGTCGCATTGCAGCCCCGCTCACGGTACCACGCTTCCTCGAACGGCAACTTGCACAACACATGATCGACAAACCGCCGCATCTTCCCCACCCGCCAACCGGCCCAAGCCCACAACTGCGGCACGCCATAATAGAAAACCGGAATCCCGTGCGCCTTCGCCCGCCGCGCAATCCACCAATTGAAACCGGGATAATCAATCAGCACGACCGCATCCGGTTTGTGATGCCGAAAATACCGATCCGCCCGGCTCGCCATATTCCAGAACTTGTGAATGTTCAGCAGCGCATGCAGCAACCACATCACCGCGAACTTGGTGAGGTCCTCATGTAGATCACACCCCGCCGCCGCCATCCGCGGGCCACCATACCCAACAAACTCACAATCCGGCCGCCGTCGCCGCAGCTCCCGAATCAAATTCGCCCCGTGCAAATCACCACTCGGCTCACCAACAGAAAAGAAAATCTTCATGCGACGCTCCAGTAGGTCAGGCTTTAGCCTGACGAGCACCAGCGAAATGTCAGGCTAAAGCCTGACCTACGGGCCGCGAAGTATGGCAAAATGCGCAAGCCCGGAAAAGCTCAGTTCGACGCCAGCTTCGACAGATTTTCGAGCAACATTTCCAGATAGCTGCGCCGTTCCACACCACCCAACTGCAGTTCCTTCGCCAGCGACGACACAATGCGCTTGGCTTCATCCAACCCCGACTGCTCCGCCATCAATTCCAACTCAACATACTGCCCAACATGCTCCACCTCATCGAGCGCCCCTTCGACCTTCCGCCCTTCAAAGTCGACCTCAAACTTCCGCCGCTTTTTTCGCACGACCGCAACCGGCTTAAAACCCAGCGACTCAAGCAATTCGCCAAACTCCGCCCCATCGTGATCGCCCGCATCGAGCGGCAACTCAATTTCATGCCGCGTCTTCGTCGTCGTATCAATCTTCGGCCCTTTGAACGTCACAACGCTGTGATCGCCGACCGTCCGAATCCGCAGCGCCTCATCCGTCTTCGAAAAGTCCCGACAAGGGTGCGCAAAATATCGATCCACCTGCTCCACCCGCGGCCCAACCTCCACACCCCGCTCGGCCAATCGCTCAAACAAATGCGACTCATCCGCCACGATATGCTTTTGCTCAACTTCGTATCGCATGCTATTCACTTAAATTGGGGGTCGAGAGGACCATCACCACGACGGAGCAATGTTAACGGCACGGTGAAAAACAAGTTTGGAACCGCTGTAAAACAAAAGAGAATGAAAAACAGCTTGAAGTCGATTCCCTTCGCTTGCTACCACCAGGACAAAGTTCCACCAAGCGCGCCTGCGAGCGCGAGCAGAAGCCCAATCGCAATTGCTAGGTGTTTCACAAAATAAAGGACTGTAAAAAAACAAACTAGCATTGTAACGCATGGCGGGATGGCTAGGTTAAAAAATCCAAGTGGCTCTACATGTAGAAATCCACTGCCGAACGAGACGGTTAACCCAAGCAAAACGATCACCAAATCCCGAAGCGAATAACGAAACACGCAATCCACCTAGCCTTCGTGTCTTCGTGGTTAATAAACCGCTTTGCTAAGAAGCCTGAAGGTACGTCGCACGATCAATTTGAGATGGCCTGTCGCTACGACTCGCCACACCCTCCGCATCCAGCCCCCACAACGGACTGATCTCCACGTTCACCCCCTCCGCCACGCGCGTCCCCGCCGCTTCCAACCATCGCCGATGCTGCTCCACTATATGTCGCTGCACATATTCGTGAGTATCGCGCTCCGCCCCCGGCGCATTCTTCAGCGGCGCGAACACTTCCCGCTCCTCAAACTCCACCACCAGTGGATTTTTCGCATGCGGCAACAAATCGAAAATGAATCGCTCGAACTTGAGCGCATTCGGCTCTCTCGGCTGCACCAGCTTGCCGGTCGCATCGACAAATGACACCTTCTTCCGCGCAATGTGAAACGGGAGCGCATTCTTCAGCGCCAGCGCCCGCTCCAAAAACGCCACACCGAACACGTGCACCGCGATGCTCCCCGCCCAAAACTTCAGCGAACCATTTGCCTCGCGTTCCGCCGCCACATCGTCCGGCAGATCGCTGTATTCGATGACCTGCATCTGGGCATCGATCATCGCAAACACGCCGACGCGATCCTGCGACGTCTGTTTCGGCACCGCCATCGACGTCAGCTCCGAATTCGCGAGCAAGTGATAACCGATAAACTCTGCGTCGCAGATCGGCGTGAGCGGATTATCCACCTGCAAATAAAACAGATGCTCGATCCCGCGCCGCCGCATGTGCTCAATCGCCCCGCTCGCCGCGAGTGCCGCCACGGTCCCACCATGCCCATCCGGACTCAAGAACAGCGAACCCTTCTCCGCGAGCAACATCTTGCCGCTCTTCGCATCAACCGCCGGCATCGTCCCCTGGCAAAACAGCACAACATCATCCTCGGCCAATCCAAACCGCTTGCGTTCGCGTAAAAACTCCACTTGCTCATCGTGCGTCACCGGGCTCGTCATCATATAGATGGGCACCGCCGCCCCGTACCGCCGTGCGGCCGCCAGCGCCTTTTCAAAATGAATCTGCAGCAGCGACGCCTTCGAGAGCGGCCCAATCTCGTACATCCCTTTCGGATGCTCAAAACCCAACCGGCTCCCCTGCCCGCCCGCAACCAGCAGCACGCCGACCTTGCCGGCTCTTAGCGCCTCGACACCGCGTGTGCGCGCATCGGCCGCCGAAAACTTCCCACCCACGCCACTTCGCTCCGCTAACCGCATCGCCGGTGGTGGTGTCGCCCGCCGTGCCATCGCCGCCCAATCGCAGCCGCCCGCGCCTTGCGAAAACAAGTTGGCAATCTGCTCGAAATCAACTGCTGCGAGTTGCTGAGCTAACAGCGCGCGCGAAGTCTCATTCAACTCACCCCAGAACTGCAGCAGATGCTCCTGTCCAAATCCGTGCAGTCGTTCGCGAAGGTCACTCTCGTTCAAATTGCCCACTCCGCACTCCCTAAGGCGCTAGAAAATCCACCACCCACGCACCCAGGCTACCGCCAGCAAACACAGTAGCGGGAACAGCAGAAATACCGTCCCGTACGTAAAGATGGATGTCCAAACGTGCCGTGGCCAACGTGCCATCAAATACACTCGCAATTACAATGACAAATCCGAACGACCACCCTCGCCCCACCCTACACCGCCACCATAATACTGAAAACCCGCGCAACCCAAACTAGCCAGTTGCCCACCGTGTCGTTTGCCAATTAGAATGACGGTTTCGCCCATTTAATGAGTCGGTGCTTGGCTAAGGGGTGCCTGGGGCAACGCCCCAGCCGCTCACCACGGGGACGACGCTTCGCTCTGCCCCAGCCACCCCGATCAGAAACACCTCTCCCAGCAATCTCAGGAGCACCCACGTGGCATCTGGCAGACACCTCTTCACCAGCGAATCCGTCAGCATGGGCCACCCCGATAAGCTGGCCGACCAAATCTCCGACGGCGTCCTCGACGCCATGCTCGCCCAAGATCCCATGAGCCGCGTCGCCTGCGAAACGATGGTCACCACCGGCCTCGCCGTCATCGCCGGCGAAGTCACGACCAAAGCCACCGTCGACATGCAGAAGGTCGTCCGCGAAGTCATCAACGACGTCGGCTACACCGAAGCCTCGATGGGCATCAGCGCCGACCACTGCTCGGTCCTCGTCGCCCTCCACGAACAAAGCCCCGATATCGCCATGGGCGTCGACCGCGAAGGCGCCGGCGACCAAGGCCTCATGTTCGGCTACGCCTGCAACGACACCGACGAGCTGATGCCCCTCCCCATCTCGCTCGCCCACAAGATCATCAACCGCCTCACCGAAGCTCGCTTCAAGAACGAAGTCGATTGGCTCCGCCCCGATAGCAAGAGCCAGGTCACCATCGAATTTGACGGCCCAACGCCAATCCGCATCGACACGATCGTCGTCTCGACGCAGCACGACGAAAAGGTGAAGCAGCCGGAAATCGAAAAGTTCGTCCGTAAAATCGTCGCCCCGCTCCTGCCGAAAGAGCTGGTCACCGGCGAAATCAATTATCACGTCAACCCGACCGGCCAGTTCATCGTCGGCGGTCCGCACGGCGACTGCGGTCTCACCGGCCGCAAGATCATCGTCGACACCTACGGCGGCTGGGGCCGTCACGGCGGTGGCGCCTTCAGCGGCAAAGACCCCACAAAGGTTGATCGCAGCGCCGCCTACATGGCCCGCTACGTCGCGAAGAACATCGTCGCCTCCGGCCTCGCCGACCGCTGCGAAGT
>DATBAY010000378.1:0-14370 GCA_036271295.1 Lacipirellulaceae bacterium
CCCTTCCTGTACTCGGCTGCTCAAGCGCTATCGTTGCGCGCTTTTGGTATGAACGAAGCAGCCGCTCGACTTCCGGGCGCCTTATTCGCATTGTTGACAGCCGTTACGACGGTTTTGCTCGCACGCCGCATGTTCGACGAGGAAACGGCGCTCTATTCCGGGCTCGCCTCGCTCACGCTCGTGCTGCCAATCATCCTCGCTCAGTCGCCAGCGCACGATGTGGCCTTGGTTCCCTGGACCAATCTCGTGGTGCTATCTTTTTGGGAGCAACAGCGCGCTCCCGCTGGGATCAAACAATGGAAGTGGGTCGCGATGATGGCCGTATTCATCGCGCTTGCGTTTTTGACTAAAGGACTCATTGGCGTTGCCGTCGTTGGTACCGGACTCGGTCTCTATGCTCTCGTTACGCGTAGCATCACCCCGTCCCTCACCGCCCGGATGGCCGTCGCTCTTGTTGCCGGCGTCGTGCTTGCCAGCCCTTGGTATTTGGCCATGGAGCACGCCAGCCCTGGTTACCTCAGCTACTATTTCCTCGAACGACACCTGCTGGGCTACGTTACCGATGGCCAGGAACATAGCGGCACCGCTTGGTACTACTATGTCGGGCCCGTGATCGGCGGCTCGATGCCGTGGTTCTCGTTTGCTGCTGCGGCCTTTGTTCAATCGCGACTCGATTCCCGCCGCCGTTCCGTTCGGCCCGAGCTATTGCTTGCGTGCTGGTTCATCGGCGGCTTCATTTTCCTCTCTGCTGCAGGCTCGAGGTTGATCACGTATTCGCTGCCGTTGTTTCCGCCGGTGGCGATCCTCGGGGGCCTGTGTTTTCGTCGGTATTTTCATGCGGAGCTAACGACGCTGCCGCGTCGGCTTTTTGTAAGCAGCTTCAGCTGCGTAGCATTTTTCGGCGTCATTGCTCCAATTCCCACGCTTTACGTTCTCAGCAAGTTTTTGCACTCCCCGTCGCCCTGGATCGCGTATGTCGTAGCCGTGCTCGCATCGATTGCGATGGCCGGCGGCTTCGCCCTTTTTGCGATGGGGCGCGGGCGACAGGCGCTAACCGTTGGATTGCTCTGGTTTCCGCTCGTGACGGTTTGCCTGATGACCTGGCCCATGCAAAAGCTGGCCGAGGAAAACTCGCAACGGGCCCTCGCGGCCATGATTTCGAAACTAGGAGAGACACCCGAGGAGATCATACTCATCGGCCAACGCGTGGGCTCCTTGCGCTTCTACCTGCCGCCCGATCAGCGCGCGTGGTACTCGAACGGCCGCGTCCGTGAAGCAGACCCATGCGAAATTTCCACGCTTTTGCCGCCACCGCCGGGCGCTCTGTTCGCGATCACCACCAAGGAGCTGAGACGGCAAAAAGGAGAGGAAGCCATGCGGCGGCTGCCCTTCCGAACGGCCGGCGCGTTCCAGGTAATTCAAGGCGTGCCGGTCGACCTCGAGGTTGCCTCGCGTTTCAAAGGCAATGGTCGATGAGCGCTCCGATTGAAACTTCGATCATCATTCCCACCCTGCGCGAACGTGCGAATCTCGCGGTGCTACTGCCATGCCTGTTCAATATTTTGGACGAAGCGAGTCTGAATGCCGAAGTCGTCGTCGTCGATGACGACAGTCGTGACGGAACCGACTTACTCTGTGCCGAGCTCGCCAAGCAGCATCCAGTGCGGCTCATCACCCGCCGTGGTGAACGCGGTTTAGCTACTGCCGTCCTGAAAGGGCTCGCCGAATCCACAGGCGAAATCTGCGCCGTGATGGATGCCGACGGGTCCCATCCGCCGGAAGTCGCACCCGCGCTGATCGATGCAGCCCGCTCGCCGTTTTGCGATGTCGCAATCGGTAGCCGATACATCCGCGGAGGCTCGACGGATGAGAAGTGGAGCATTTTTCGCCGTGCCAATTCGCGCGCCGCAACCCTGCTCGCTCGCGGGCTGACGCGAGCCGCCGATCCCATGGCCGGGTGTTTTGCGATCAAACGCTCACAACTTCGCCGTGCTAAAAAGCTTTGCCCGGTGGGCTACAAAATCTTGTTAGAAATCATCGTTCGCTGCGACTGTCGCCGCATCGTCGAGATCCCGATCCACTTTCAGGATCGCACGATCGGAACGAGTAAACTATCGGCCAAGCAGCAGTGGCTGTATCTGAAACATCTCGCGGCGCTGTACGCTGCCCGCTACTCTCCGGCAGGGCTCGACCGCACGGTCGATCCTGTGCCTCCGCCGCAAGAAGCGCCTCGACGCAAATCCGCTTAGTCGCCAGCGAAGCGTGCGGCTCTTCAGCGGAAAAACAAAATCACCGGTGGCCAAAAATCGTTGTAGAGATCGGCCGCGAAATCTGATAGCTTCGCACGTGAAATGACCACCAGGGCGTTGGCCGCGAAGAGAGCTCTCGCCAACCTCGCCGAACACCTCCAGCCTCCCTTGCACAGGTTTTGCAACCTTCCTCATGCGCGGGGCAGCTCTGCGGCGAACGTTGGTACTCGAGTGCGGACGTCGCGCCCCGGCGGGTGTTGATTGGTGAGCGTCGTTGCCATCCGCCGCGGGCGGATCATGCGCGCCAGCTCAAACAAGAATCCAATCACAATGGGCCCATCATTTTTTTATTTGTAAGTCAAACCGACCGAAACAGCAGAAAGGAGCGATAGCTGACAATGGCTGATCAACTCCCGTACTAATAAAAAAAGGGCCCGCGAATTCAATGAACCCGCGAGCCCTGGTTATAAGGTCGTTACTGGCCCGAGCGTCAAGGCAGATCGTTGCTTTCGTTTCGATTGTCATCGCCCGTGCTCGTCTGTTGCGATTCGTCCGGCTGCTGGAGACGCACCAGGTGCCAGACTTCCGTATCCTTCTCACTCGGACCGTAGTGCACCATCATCGTGCTCTCGTCGCGCGTCAGATTATTGATCGAAGTCTCGAACACCAGCTTGGGCCGCTCATCGTCCGCGAAAGCCCAGGCGACACGTTGTGTATGTTCATCAACCATGCCGCTAAGTGGATGGACCTGTTTGTTGTCGGCGTTGTAGAACGTGCCGCCGATGACGCCTTCTTTATTCACCGCGATTTGCAGCGTCCGTTCCGGAGTGCCTTTGTCGCCGCGATCGCTGTCCGGCGCGATCGCAAACACACCCAGCGGCGCCCATTCCATATCCTTCGCTTGTTTTTCATCGATCTTCGGCGCCGAGTGCGCTAGATCGTAGATCTGGTTGTAATAATCCGACACGGGTTCATAGCGTTCACCATCGTAGTAAACGTAATTGTCCTCGCAGTAGATGTTGGCATCCGGTCCGTAAGCCCAATATCGCGGGCGATCCCATCCAAACGCGAGCCAACTCGTGAGCCGACCAACCGAAGTCCCACCCCACCAATAATACGGACGTCCGCCCCAACCCGACCATGCGTACGGGCCAGAGCCAAACCAGCGATCGTTACGGTAGTTGTCGAACCAGCCACTTGCGAACGGCAGATTGCGCCGATCGCGCCCGTTAAAATCGTTGCGAACCCGATTCGAATAATTTGTCCAATAGTCATTGCGATCTCGATTGTTGCTCAACCGATTGTTGCCGCTAAAGCGATTATTGTTATTGAAGACGCCGCCAAAGTCGTTATGGTTGCGGCTCTCAATGCGATCACCTCGATCGTTGTCCGATCGATCGGATGGGCCTCGATAAAACGATTCATGTGATTCGCGGCCAACATTTCCATCGCCGTGCGAGTTATGTGAACTGTTGCCATCGCCGTGCGTGGAGAATGATTCGCCACTGTGTGCGTTGCCGCTCGGACCGCTGGAATGACTGCTGAAGCTTGACCCCGAAACGTGCCCTCCATCACCTCCACCGCCGCCGCGACCCCCACCGCCTCCGCGTCCGCCGCGCTGCGCGAACGCCGGATCGCAGGACCAATAGGCGGTGGCGAGCGCCGCCACGCCAAACAAAATGCTTTTGCGAATTGTCATGTACCTCTCCCATAAAACGGATGTGAAAACGACAATTCAGAGAACGGTATGCAAAAACTGCGCCCCACCGGCGCGACAAATGTGCGCACTCTAGGTATGCAGATAGAAAGCATTCCGTATTTCACACACGCAAATGCTGCCCGATCGGCGCAGATCGATGAGCAAGTTACCGGTCCATGACCAGGCTCGAAGCGGCGTGATCAGTAAGCATTCAACCCCTACCTTTGCAAGAACACTCTTTGCACGGTCGGCGCGCTGAACTTTCCGACCGGAAGTCAGCCTGAAAGTCAATTGGTGAACCGCCGGCCTGTGGCAAGTTTTTACCCTACCGTGCATCGGGCGGCCGCTTTGCAATATACGCGGCCGGCGTAGCGAAATTGCGAAGAGTCGGCGAGCTTCGTGCGCGTGGACGTAGCCAGAAACATCTACGCCCTGCTGCCGGGCGGCAGCGTGCGCGATTGATAAATAAAGTGACGGCACCTGTCAAACCGGCATTTCCTGAATCGCCGGTTATGCAAATAATAGAGCGGGCGACTTTCGTGGGGGCAACCGCTGTTCGAATGAGAAGAGAGCGTGATGTATCGACCATCGTTAGCCGCCACGGCAGGCATCGGTTTGTTCCTATTCGCCTGCACGGGCTGCACGAAGAAAACAGCGGTGATTGCCCCGGCTGCTCCGCCTGCTATTCCCGTCAGTAAACCGGTGACGCGCGAGATCACCGATTACATCGATTTCACCGGCCGCACCGAAGCACAAGAGTCGGTGAACATTGTTCCTCGCGTCACTGGATATCTGGTGAGCGCCCCGTTTAAGGAAGGCGCCGAGGTCAAGGCGGGCGATTTGCTCTTCGAGATCGATCCCAGGCCTTACCAAGCGCAGTACGATCAAGCGGAGGGGCAAGTCCTCCTCGCTGACGCGCGCGTCAAAGAAGCAACCGCGGACAATCTACGAGCGAAAGCGCTAGCCAAAACACCGGGCGCAATCAGTCAACAGGATTTGGATCGCTACCAGGCCGCAGAAGAGGAATCGATCGCGGCTGTGCAGGCGGCCAAGGCGAGTTTGGAAATCTACAAACTTAATCTCGGCTTCTGCCGCGTGACATCACCAATCGACGGCCAGGTGAGCCGCTATTATCTCAACGTAGGTAACTTGGTGAACCAAGACCAAACGCAGCTCACTACGGTCGTGTCGACGGATCCGATGTATGTGTACTTCGACGTCGATGAATCGACGCTAATCCGCGTGCGAAAGGCGATCAACGATGGCACGATCACGCGATATCAGCAGGGTGAGATTCCGGTGTTCATCAGCCTCGAAGGTGAGGAAAACTTTCCGCATCAAGGAACGATCAATTTCATCAACAACCGCGTGAACTCGGGCACGGGCAGCATTACGGTACGGGGCGTCGTCCCAAACGCAAAGCCGGAAAAAGGCATCAGGCTGCTCACGCCTGGGATGTTCGTACGAGTTCGCCTGCCGATCGGAACGCCGCACGACGCGCTCTTGGTCATCGATCGCGCGATCGGTTCCGATCAGGGACTCAAATTCGTCTATGTGATCGATGCCGAGAACCACGCGCAGCAGCGGCGAATCGAAACGGGTCCCTTGCAAGAGGATGGCCTGCGGGTAATCACGTCCGGGCTGAAGCCGGACGATTGGGTGGCGGTGGGCGCCATTCAGCAGATTCGTCCGCGAATGCAAATTACGCCGGATCAACATCCGATGCCGACGCTCGGTGTGGCAGTCGAGGATACGACGGCCAAAGAGAAGGACGACAAGAATGGTAGCGCGGCCCCGGGCGAAGCGCCGGCAAAAGCGGCGGCTGCCAAAGAATCAAAGGGCGGGGCGGCACCTGGAAAATCCGAAGCCGAGCCTGCCAATGGAGGATCAGCGAGTAGCGGTCAGCGTTAAGGGGCGACGACCATGATCTCGCGATTCTTCATCAATCGGCCAATCTTCGCCTCCGTGGTGTCCATTGTCATCACGCTGATCGGCGGCATCGCGCTCTTCACTTTGCCGATCGCGCAGTACCCGCGGATCACACCGCCAGGCGTCTCGATCACGATCAACTATCCCGGCGCCAGCGCGAGGGTAGTTGCTGATACCGTTGCCGCGCCGATCGAACAGCAAGTCAACGGCGTTCCCGGCATGCTCTACATGTCGTCGCAAATGGGCAACGACGGCGCCTACACGCTGACGGTGACTTTTGACACCGATGTCGACCTGAACACCGCGGTCGTCATGGTGCAGAATCGCGTCACGCTGGCGATGCCGCAGCTTCCCACCGAGGTGCAGAAGCAGGGCATCACGATCCGCAAACGCACGCCGGATATCTTGATGGTGGTGAATTTTTATTCGCCCGACGACCGCTACGACAATCTTTATTTGAGCAACTACGCAACAGTCAATGTGCGCGATGAGTTGCTGCGCGTGCCGGGCGTCTCCGATGTTACCTACCAGGGCCAGCGCGACTATAGCATTCGCGCGTGGCTCGATCCGCAAAAATTAGCGGCGTGTAACATCACAGCGATCGACGTGGAAAACGCGATCCGCGATCAAAACCTGGATGCACCCGCGGGACAACTCGGCCAATCGCCTGCGCCGAAGGGCCAAACATTTCAGCTGCCGCTGGATACGCTGGGAAGACTTTCCGACCCCGAGGAATTTGGGAACATCATCGTCAAGGTCGGGGCGTCGTCTCCGCCGCCGACACCCACCGGCTCGCGCCGCAGCACGATCAGTGCGACTGCCGGTGCAACCAGCCCGGGCAGCTCGTCGGTTCCGGGGGCGGCTGCAACGCCGGCATCTACGCAAGCGTCGCCGAGCAGTACAGGTGGCGGGGCATCTACCAGTAGCACCAGCGCGGCGGCTGCAGCCGGTCGTCGCGGCGCGGGACTGCTGATCGCAGGGACTCAAGCTTCCGGCGGGCTTAATGGCGGCGCGAATTCGGGCGGCGGCGCGTCGGCGATAACCGCATCGATTGGAGTTTCGGCAATTGGCGGCGCGAGCGCCGAAGGGGGGGGGACCACCGGCGGCGGCGGCATGACCAACGGCAGCAGCACGAGCGCCACGACTTCCACAAGCACATCGGATATGTCGAGCGATCCCGCTGCCATCACCGGTATGCCGCTCGGCGGCGTTGCCCGCCAAGGCCCAGGTCAGCCGTCCGTCGCAATCGTACGACTCAAAGATTTGGCCCGCGTGGAAATCGGCGCGCAGAATTACAACCAGTCTTGCCTGTTCGATGGCAAGCCCACGGTGGGTCTGGCTGTATTCCAGCTGCCCGGCACGAACGCGCTCGATGTGGCCGACGCTGTCCGTGCAAAGATGCAGGAATTGAAAAGTCGATTTCCGCAAGGTCTCGATTACGCAATTGCCTACGATACGACGCCGTACATTCGCGAATCGGTGTCCGACGTGGCCCGTGCGCTCTTCCAAGCAATCGCGCTCGTTGGCGTCGTCGTATTAGTGTTTTTGCAAAATTGGCGATCCGTGATCATTCCACTTATTGCGGTGCCGATTGCGATCATTAGCACATTTGCTGTGATGGCCTTGCTTGGTTTCAGCTTGAACAACATTTCGTTGTTCGGCTTGGTGCTCGCCATTGGTATTGTTGTCGACGATGCGATTGTGGTGGTCGAGAATGTCGAGCGCTGGATGGAGCAGGGCCTGCCCGCGCGCGAAGCTACTGAGCGCGCGATGGACGAAGTTACCGGCCCGATCATCGCCGTGGCGCTTGTGCTGTGCGCCGTATTTGTGCCATGCGCGTTTGTCGGCGGAATTACGGGGCAGTTTTTCAAGCAGTTTGCCGTGACGATTTCTGCGTCGACACTCTTCTCGACGATTAGCTCGCTCACGCTCAGTCCGGCATTGGCCGCGATCTTAATCCGACCGCGAGAAGAGCGGCGTGATATTTTCACTCGCGTGGTAGAATTCCTGCTCGGGTGGTTCTTCAACCTATTCAATAAAAGTTTTAGTGCGAGCACGAGCGCGTATGTATGGATTGTCAAGCACTTCATGCGCTTGAGTGTGATCGTGCTGTCTGCCTATGGGCTGCTGTTGCTGACAACGTACTTCGTCTTTGCGCACGCGCCCTCTGGATTCGTGCCGCAGCAGGATCAGGGCCGTTTGTTGGTGAGTGTTCAGCTGCCGGATTCGGCCTCACTGGTGCGTACCGAAGCCGTCGTTAAGCAAGCGGTCGATATTGCCACGCACACGCCTGGCATCGCGCACACGGTGGGAATCTCCGGGATGTCCTTCGTGCTGCGGACGACCGCGCCGAACTTCGCCTCGATGTTCATTGTGCTCGACCCATTCGACAAGCGGCAGTCGCCCGCGCTGCGCGACACCGCGATCATGGCGAAGCTTCGCACGGAGTGGGGCAAGAAAATCAAAGACGGCGTCGTGACGGTTTTTCCAGCGTCCCCCGTGCCCGGGTTGGGCGCTGCAGGTGGTTTTAAGGTGATGGTCGAAGATCGCGGCGATCTCGGTTTCGAAGCGCTGGAAAAAGAAACCGACACACTCGTGCACAAGCTGCAAACAGACGTGCCGGGCCTCGTCGGCGTGAACACCAATTTTCGCTCGCGGGCTCCGCAGCTGTTTATGAACATCAATCGCATGAAGGCGGCCTCACTGGGAGTCTCCCTGCAAGATGTCAATCAAACGATCGATATTCTATTGGGCTCGGTGTACGTCAATAGTTTCAACAAGTTCGGCCGGCATTGGCAGGTCGTGCTGCAAGCCGATGGCGCATTTCGTGACCGCGCGGAAGATGTGAATCTTTTTAAAGTGCGCAACAACCAGGGCGAAATGGTACCGCTCGGTACACTGTGCGAGCTGAAGGAATTCAGTGGCCCGGCCAGCGTCGAACGCTACAACTTGTACGTGGCGGCGTCGATTATTGGAAACTTGCGGCCGGGGATGAGTTCCGGCGATGCCATCAAGACGGTCGAAAAAATTGCCAACGATTCGCTACCGCTGAGCATGAAGGCGGATTGGACCGAGCTCATGTACTTGCAAAAGCGCGCCGGCAACACGTCCATTTATGTGTTCTTCCTTTCCGTCGCCTGCGTGTTTCTGGCACTTGCCGCGCTGTATGAAAGTTGGACGTTGCCGCTGGCCGTGATCCTCGTCGTACCGCTCTGCATTTTATGGTCGGTTACTGGCATCTTGCTGACGCACCGCGACGTAAACATCTTCGTGCAAATTGGGATGATCGTACTCGTCGCCTTGGCGTGCAAGAATTCGATTCTCATCGTCGAGTTCGCCCGCCAGCTGCACGAAGTCGAAGGGCATTCGCGGCTCGATGCGACGTTGGAAGCGTCTCGACTGCGCCTACGGCCAATCCTAATGACGTCGTTCGCGTTCATTTTTGGCGTGTTGCCGCTCGTGGCAGCGTCTGGCGCCGGCGCGGAAATGCGTCGTTCGCTCGGTATTTCGGTATTTAGCGGCATGCTCGGCGTGACGATTCTCGGTATTTTTCTAACGCCGGTGTTTTTCTATGTGATCGAAGGTCTTGGGGAATCCGAGTTCTTCGGCCGGCCGGTTGTTCGACGGGTCGGATCTGTGATCGCCGTCGCGCTCTTAGGCGCGACGGTTGGGTTGCTGCTCGGGGCGTTAGAAGTCGTGCAGCCGGGCTGGGCCGCATTAGTCGGCGCCGTTGGAGGAGCCTCCATCATGATGGGTTTGTTGCAAGTGCACCGCATGCGCGAAACGAACGGTTCGTCTCGCGGTAAGGAGCCGCCACGTGGTTGAGTTTTTTGTCGATCGACCGGTTTTCTCCACGGTGATTTCCGTCGTCATCGTGCTGGCGGGCGGCATCGCGGTATTTACGTTGCCGGTTGCTCAATATCCGGAAGTCACTCCGCCCACCGTGCAAGTTACGGCGCTGTATCCCGGCGCCAATGCGCAGACCGTGCGAGATACAGTGGCGGCGCCCATCGAAGAGCAGGTCAGCGGTGTCGAAGGCATGCTCTACATGTCGAGCCAATCGACCAACGACGGCGCCTACAAGCTCACGGTCACTTTTCGCTCGGATATGGATTCCGATATGGCGCAGGTGCTCGTGCAGAATCGCGTGTCGCTCGCGCTGCCGGTGATTCCTGCGCTCGTCCAGAACGAAGGGATCAACGTCAAAAAGATTTCGCCGAACACGATGATGATCGTGAACCTTATCTCGCCGGATAAGCGTTACGATGACATCTTTCTGAGCAACTACGCAACAATTTACATTCGCGATGAGCTCGGCCGCTTGCCTGGCGTGGCAGGGATCTCTTACTTCGGCCAGCGTGACTACAGCCTCCGCGCCTGGCTCGACCCCGATAAGCTCGCCGCGCTCGGCATCAGCGCAGCGGATGTCGTCGCCGCGATCAGTCAGCAAAATATACAGGTTGCGGCCGGGCAAATTGGTCAGCAACCCGTCCCGAAAGGGCAGCAATTTCAGCTGACGATTAACACGCTGGGACGGCTGACGGATCCGTCGCAGTTCGCAGACATCATTATCAAGGCGGCCAGCGCCGGGGCGAACAGCAATACCGGCGGCACTCAAGCTTCCGATCAAACTTCTTCGGATACGAGTGCTGCGAGCGCCGCCGGCTCTTTAGGTACTGGCGCTGCTTCTACAAGTTCAACAGCAACCGGCATCGTGCGGTTGCGAGATGTCGTGACGCGCCTCAACGACAAGGATTCGCCCGAAAACGGCAGGCCGCGCATCGAGCTCGGTTCGCAGCAGTACGAACAATCGTGCACGCTCGATGGTCAGCCGTCCGTCGCGCTCTCGATCTACCAGCTTCCTGGCTCGAACGCACTGGAAACGGCCTCCGGCGTTTACGCCAAGATGGAAGAACTCAAAGCGCGCTTCCCAGACGGGCTCGACTACAAAATCGCGTACGATACGACGCCGTTCATTCGCGAGTCCGTGAACGAAGTGTTTTATACGTTGCGCGATGCCATCGTGCTCGTCGCGATCGTCGTCTTGCTGTTCTTGCAAGATTGGCGGGCCATGATCTTGCCGATGATCGACGTGCCCGTCTCCTTGATCGGCACGTTCGCCATCATGGCCGCGATGGGGTTCACGATCAACAATCTGACGCTCTTCGGCCTGGTACTCGCAATCGGCATCGTGGTCGATGATGCCATCGTGGTGCTCGAAAACATCGAGCGGCAAATGGCCACGGGGCTCGACGCGCGTTCCGCCACGATCAAAGCGATGCACGAAATCACCGGGCCCATTATGGCGATCACGCTCGTGCTGAGCGCCGTGTTCGTGCCCTGTTGCTTCTTAGGCGGCGTCACGGGGCAATTCTTCCGACAGTTCGCCGTCACGATTGCCGTCTCCACAATCATCTCAGCAGTCAATGCGATCACGATGACCCCGTCGCGGGCGGCGATGATCTTCAAGACGGAAGAAGACGCCAGCGGCCACAAGGTTCAAAAAGAAGCGTTGCCGTGGTGGTTGATAGGCATCCTCGGCGGCATCCTTACGATATGGTTGGGCCAACACTTTTTGGCTGCCCGGCTGTTTCCGCCCAAACCGGGAATGGAAGAAACTTCCACTCCGTGGGCCGCGTACGCGCTTTATTTCATACCGGGCGCCATCCTTGGCGGCATCTTCGGATGGTTTATCATCGGCCCGCTGAACGCCGCGCTCGCGATGTTCTTCCAAGCGTTTAACAAGTTTTTCGATTCGATGGTCGCGATCTACGGTCGCGTAGTTGGCGGGTTGTTGCGAGTTACCATTCTTGCGCTGCTGGTGTACGGCGGCTTGCTCGGGCTCACGTATTGGCAATTCGATCGCGCGCCGACCGGGTTTATTCCGCAGCAGGACAAGGGGTATTTGCTGCTGAACGTGCAGTTGCCCGACTCGGCATCGGTCGAGCGGACGACCGCCGTCATGAATCGCATCGAGAAGATCGCGCACGATACGCCAGGGGTCGAGCACACCGTCGGCATCACCGGGCAATCGCTAATTCTAAACGCGAATGCGCCCAATTTGGGCTCGATGTATGTGATGCTGAAAACCTTCGACCAGCGCCATAGCGCGAGCCTCAGCGGAGATGCGATCAGCGCCGACTTGCAAGAACGGTGTCGCCGCGCGGCGCTGGATGCGACCGTGACAGCATTTGGTGCTCCGCCAGTCGATGGACTCGGCAGCACGAGCGGCTTCCGCATGGTGGTCGAAGACCGCGGTAACGCGGGCCTGGGGCAACTGCAGCGCGTGTGCGAGCAAATCGTCGCCCGCGGCAATCGAACCGAAGGGCTTACCAATCTCTTCAACAGCTCGGGCGCGAATACGCCGTGGCTGTACCTCGATATCGATCGCACGAAGTGCGAAACGCTCGGCGTTGCGGTGAGCGAGTTGTTCAACACGCTGCAAGTGTATTTAGGCTCGTACTACGTGAACAACTTCAATGAGTTCGGTCGCACCTGGCAGGTGAACTTACAAGCTGATCCGGAGTTCCGCAAGAAAGTTCCCGACGTGCGCGAGCTCCAAGTGCGCAACAACCGGGGCCAAATGGTGCGGATCGGTACGTTGCTCGACGTCCGCGATACGAGCGGCCCTGTCATGGTGATGCGCTACAATCTGTATTCGTCGGCCACGGTGACGGGTAACGCCGCACCCGGTAGCAGTTCCGGTAACGCGATGGAGCTCATGGAAACGATCGCGAATCAGGAATTGCCCGCGTCGATGGCGTGGGAATGGACCGACCTGGCGTATCTGCAAAGTCAGGCGGGCAATACCGCCATGTTTTTCTTCGCCCTGGCGGTGGCATTCGTGTTTTTGGTGTTGGCAGCCCAGTATGAAAGCTGGTCCCTGCCGCTCGCGGTGATTTTGGTCGTGCCCATGTGTCTGCTATGCTCGGTCACGGGCGTGCTGGTCACTCATAATGACGTCAACATCTTCACTCAAATCGGTTTTGTCGTGCTCGTGGGGCTCGCGAGCAAGAACGCGATCTTGATCGTGGAGTTTGCGAAGCAGCAGCACGAAGAAGGCGTCGATACGAAAACGGCTACCCTGGAAGCCGTGCGTTTGCGCCTCCGACCGATTCTGATGACGTCCTTCGCGTTCATCCTCGGTGTCGTGCCGCTGGTGATCGCCCATGGCGCAGGTGCGGAAATGCGCCGCACGCTCGGCGTCGCCGTGTTTGCCGGAATGCTCGGGGTTACGATCTTCGGCGTCTTCTTGACACCGTTGTTCTACTACGCCATCCAATCTTTCAATGACCGGCATGCAAAGCCCAAGCATGCCAGCATCGAAGGCGAGCGCCAGCAAGAGTTGCCGCTACACTAGTCGGGTGAGAGCGTGCTGTCACTTCGCCATCACGGCGTAATTTGGGAAAGTTAACGAAGGAGATTCCGGCTGAAGTTTATTGCCGGGCGCGGTCATGCAGAACGTGTCGAATAGTCTGATTGTGCCAGTAACGACAGGGCGTCGAGTGCGCCCTCCTGTTCCCGCAGCATGGTCGGATTACGCATGGCTTATCTCATCTTCCAATCAGTTTCTTCCCAATACGCAAACACGCTGCGGCGAATCAACATTCGCCGCGCTTCGGTACGCCGCGCCTTTCACAAAGGTGTGACACTGCTCACGACGTTGATGACACTCTTGTCATCAACAGGGTGCACAGGCGTTCGCGAATACTTCCACAACGGTTGCAAGGTGGGGCCGAACTACTGTCGGCCCGTCGCGCCTGTCGCGCCGAACTGGATTGACGCGAACGACAAGCGCGTCAACACCGGTTGCGACGATCTCTGCCAGTGGTGGAAGGTATTCAACGATCCGGTGCTCGACGCCTTGATTTGCACCGCGTATCACCAGAATCTCACGCTCCGCGAGGCCGGGTTCCGCATTCTACAGGCGCGGGCTCAGCTGGGTATCGCCCGGGGCGAAATGCTTCCGCAAACGCAGAACCTGACCGGCGATTACCAACGCATCGCCCGCAGCAACCAGACAGCTGGTTTGGGGGGACTACCCACCGGCCCGCGGTTTTTTGACCAATGGGATTATGGCTTTAACCTCGATTGGGAGCTCGATTTCTGGGGCCGTTTCCGCCGAGCCGTTGCTTCGCAGGAAGATACGCTCAATGCCTCGGTGGAAGACTTCGACGGCGCGCTTGTTACCTTGTTGGGTGACGTGGCGACTACATACACCCAGATGCGCACGTTTGAACAGCGAATCGAGTACGCCGAAAACAACGTCAAAATTCAGCAGGATACGCTCGATATCGTCGAAGCACGCTTCAAAGCGAGCACCATTAGCGAGCTCGACGTTGACCAGGCTCGCAGCACGCTCAACGCTACCCAAGCCAGTTTGCAAGAACTTCGCATTGGCTTGCGGCAATCGATCAACCAGCTTTGCATTCTGATGGGCATGCCGCCCGAGGATTTGCTACTGCGCATTAATCATGGACCTATTCCGACAGC
>DATBAY010000379.1:0-5568 GCA_036271295.1 Lacipirellulaceae bacterium
TGCTCGCTGATACTCACTGTAAACCTTCTTGAGGTCTTTGATGCGGTTCCGCAAGCTGGACGGCGTTTCTTGCAAAGCTCGCAAGATATTGCGTCGTTCAATTAGCAACGGCTTCCGTTCTGCAGGCGTCTTCTTATCCCGCTTCATTTGCTCGATCTGCGTGCCGAGCTGATCAATTCGAACGCTAAATTGCTCGAGCTGACCGATCATCGGTTCGATCCGCTGCGTACGCAAGCCGAGCTCTTCGACAAGCAAAACCGCGCGGCAACGCCGGCGACTCAAACGCTTCCAAGCAGCTTTGCGCTCATTCGGCTTATGCGACTTGCTCGTGGCGATGCGGTAGTCCTCCGCATTGCGTTCCAACAGCCGATCAAGCGTGGCCAGGTTGTGCGGCAAGCGGCCGAGGATTTGATCCTTCTCCAGCCGATCGGTCACAGAAACTTGCACCGTGCGATCAAACGGCAGTTCGCCGCGATGTACTCGGTGCAGCACTTTTACCGCGCTGCGGATCACATAATCACAGCACAACAGCTTGCGGCGGAACGCCGCACGGGTAACTTCAATCTTGCGAGCGAGGTGAATTTCCTCTTTGCGAGTGAGCAGCGGAATCTCACCCATTTGCGTGAGATACATCCGCACCGGATCATCCGACCACGACTCGTTGTCACTGGCCTCGAGTAAACTCTCGGAATCCAAATCCTGGCCGTCTGCATCCGCGGCATCCGCGTCATCGGCCTCGGTCAGACTATCTGTCTCATCTTCGTCGTCGAGCGGCTTGTCGTCCAAATCTGGCGCGACATCCGCGACGACCGTTACTTCATCCTCTAGGTCATGATCCAGTAAAGAATCGTACAAAATTCACACTCCTACCAATGAGGGGACCAACGAGACAAATCAAATATTGAGCGACAAGACGCTCGCAAAAACTGCCGGCTCCGGTTGCGTCGATCAGTGGTTGCAGGCGCCTTGGTAGGTAAGAGCTCCCTGCGAAACACAAAGATCGAGCCGAACGTCGGTCGGCAATTATTACAGCTGTAGCTAAAACCCTTCTTTCGATCCGAATTCAATAAAGCGAATGACTAATTCTAACACCGACTAGTTCACCGTTTGGCCTGCCGTGATATTTGGTAAAAGATTACTTCCAGACAAGCTCTGTCAGATCACCGCCGTGTTTACTTGATCGATACACTTTAAATATGGGAAATCGTGTGAACTGCCATGTGCTGCCCGCACACGCCGTTGAACACTACGGAATTGATTGCAAAATTACGATCAATTTCTCTGCCTGGGATAAAATGACCTCGCGCGACGTGGTTATCGCGGTCCGGCAAGCGGATTCGGACGATGGTGGACACGCAAACATTTCGTCCAGCCCTCCTTCGCTTCCCTTGTTCGTCGGCCGTCATACCAACGATCTTGTCCGAGCGCTCGCGCCCCACACGTCGTCATTCGCATGGCCTCCCCCTGGCGCCGCGTCCATGGACATTTTGATGCTGCCCAAGCCCGGGAGGTTAAGCCTTTCAATTCTAAGCGGCCGAATTATCGAGTCCATAGTCACAGACAAAAAAAACACTACGATTACTATTGGCGATAGCATCCGAACGTTCGCGTCGGATTACGCTGCCAAAGTTATCGGTGTGGCCAAGCGTGCTGCCGCGTGACCTGCAACTGTGTAACGCAGTTGCATCGAGCGATTTAAATACTGTATCGATAACGACTTGCGTCGAACCAAATACCACGCCTATGTCCGAATACTTACTTCCGTGCGTGTGTGGGAAATCGGTGCCGGTCGATGTCCGCCAAGCGGGCGCCCGGGTAACGTGCAGTTGCGGGACGACGCTCGAAGTACCGACGCTACGTCAAATCCGGCATCTGCCGCAAGCGGCAAGCGTAGATGTCCACTCCGCGCCGGCTTGGGGACCCCGCCAAGGCATCGTTGCCGTGTGCCTGATTCTTGCGATTTCGCTCTTAGCTTGGAGTGCTTGGGTCTGGCGATCCGAACCCGAAGTACCGAAATTCGACCCGGTCGCGCGGCAGAAGATCGTCGACCAGCAAATCAAAACTCCCCTGGAAGCCTGGAACTCTTGGATCGGCTACTACCGTCCGCTGGCCGAGCGGGGCCTTCATGAATTTCGCGTCGCAAACGCCGCCCAATTTGAAACCAAGAAAGGTGAAGCCAGGTTCCTCCGCTTTATGCTGTGGGCCATGGCGGCCTGCTTCGGAATCATCGCCGTATGCGCTGCCTGGTGGCCTAAACCTGTCGCTCGCGGGCCGCGAGGATAGCCGCTAGAGCGTTTTTCAAGTTCTCGTTCTGGGTGGCTGGGGCAACGCCCCAGAGGATCGCGAAGAACTAGGGCGTTGCCCTAGGCACCCATCGGAGCACCGTTGCTAAAAATGCTCTAGCAGTTCCCTACTTCTGCGCATACCGGTTTAGCGAGATCTTGTTTTTGATCTCGTCCTTGATGCGCCGCAATACCGACTGCTTATCCGTATTCTCGAGGATTCGCGTCACCACCCGCTTTGGTCCTTGTTGGCCCCAGCTCGCGCCATGCTCGAAGTAATATCGAGCTGCCTGCCCGACGATGTACGAGCCATATCCGGCTGCCGCGCCCTGGGGCAAGGCTGTGAGCAATGTTCCCCACCCTCCAGTTACCGCCTTAAAGAACGAGGACGTGTAACTGACGGCCGCTTCACTGAGCATCACCCACCCGGCCGCCTTTAAAACCGAGGTGATAAGTTCGCGAGCGTTCGCTGTCGTAATTTCGATCCCATAGACGTTTCCCAGCGTCACCACCATCACGGCATCGACCGCCGTTCCACCCAGCACATCGGCCACGGCCAGCGGATTCGATGCCACTCCGAGTGCCTTCATCACCGCGAAGCTCCAAATTGTGGCAGTGGCTTTTTCATTCCGCATCCGCACGCGCATCGCTCCCATGCGATCGCTTTTATCCGCTGCGTACATCGCTGCGTTGAGAGCTACGAGCGCCTTTCCCTCAACGGCGAGCACCTCCAGAATTCGCTCGCGAAGCGCGGCAATATCCGGAGCCGGCTTTCGCCACTCTTGGCGGGCGGTCCCGTCATTCGACTCCATGAAATACTCAACTTGCCGCGGGTCCGCTTTCGCCGTCACTACGTTCTGCGGGTCTACAACCCCCGCCAGCCGCGGTCCCCGCAACACCGACATCAAGTCAGTCAAGTCTTGAGGCGAATACAGGTCAATCTTATTCAGGACCAAAATAATCGGCTTATGCGTCGCTGCAACCTCGACCAGCGCGGAATATTCTACATCGTTCAAATCCGAATCGACGACAAACAAAACTAAATCGGCTCGCGTGGCAGCTTCCTGGGCCATCAAAGCGCGTTGTGTTCCATCGACTTCATTCAGGCCGGGAGTATCGATAAGTACGACCTGCGAATCGGCGAGCCCCGGCACGCAATATCCGGCGCCCTTCCAATTCAAATTCCACACGTCTTTCGTCCAACCGCCGCGTACATTCACTTCCGCAACTGCGTCGCCAACCAGCGCGTTGATTAGGGCACTCTTACCGGTGCTGATTTCGCCGAGCACCACGATCTCCACCTTGCCGGCAGCCAGCTTTTCCGCCATCGCATGAAGTTGGTCGAGATCGCGCTGCAGCGCCGCACGTTCGTCCGGGCTACAACCGCGAAACGTAGCGATCGCGCTGCGAATGGAATTCATTGCAGCCTCGTAATCACTATCGAGCGCGGCGTGCCCAGCAACGTCTGTCGAAGTGTCCATAATTTGCGATGATCACACAGTGGCGCGACGTAAACGTCGTGCCACTGTGGTGAAATTCCTTTCGACAGATCTTCAAGCAACTTACTTAGTCGCGCGTACGCGACGTCAATCGTTCCCGACTCAGTTGAATGAGCTTACGGATCTGCTCGGGTTGCGTGATATCCGACCATTCACGCCGCGCCACTTCGGCCAGACCGCCCGGCGGCGGTTGCATCTCGTGGCGAAAGTACTCGCAAAAAACGCGCCCGATCCAACGAGTTACAACTGCCTGCACGAGCCCTTGCACCACACCCCCCGCAATTGTGCCGATGCCAGGAACAGTTTTTAGCACCGATCCAATCGCCGCACCCAACGTCGGGGCCGCCGCCGTCGCACCAACCATCGCGATTAGATTCTTACCGAGTTGAGCGAGCAACGTCACAATCGTATCCGCGTCAATCTTCTGCCCATAGACGTTCGCCAAGTCGAGCACCATCTTGACGGTAATAGCAGTCCCGCCGGCCAGGTCGAGCAGTGGAAACGGGTTGATCGCCGCGGCGCCGCCGGCAGCCCACATGTATTTGTTGATGATTTCATCGGCCCGCTCATCCAATGCGGCCAGTACCCGCGCTTTGGCCTCATCAACCAGGCCTCGCGATTGCAGCAGTAAATTTCCTAGCAAGAGTTGTCGGCCGTCGCGCTCCACGATCGACATCATCCGTTTCGCGAGCGGTCCGATATCCGGTTCGACCGGCACTTCTTCTTCCTGCTCCGATCCATCAGTGAGCACATGCACGCGCCGCCGCTTCGTGGGCCGGCTCCGCACGGCCACCACGTCGGCGGTTCGCACAGCGGGAGCAATCTGCTCGGCCAATTGCTGGAGCAATTCGTCGCGCTGCGGCGCATCGTACCAATCTTCTTTATTCAGACAGACGACGATCCGTTTACCCATCGCGGCCAGCGCGTGAAGCAACTCAGATTCGAACGCCTTCAGGGGCCCATCCACGACGAACAACACGAGATCCGCGTTCTTCGCCGCCGCCGCAGCTTCTGCTGCGCGAGATTCACCCCGCACCTCAGCCAGTCCAGGTGTATCGACAAGTATCACTCGGTCGCCTACCGGCCAGGGAATCTCACTACGTGTAGTCGTCGTTCCGCCCACCACATTCGTACGGAACACGTCGCGTCCTGCCAAGGCATTCAGCAGCGACGACTTGCCGCTCGAAATCGTCCCGAATGCCACGATCTCAATTTGCTGCGCTTCGCGCTTCGCTTGCAATTCGGCGACCGCCGCCGCGATCTCCGCTTTTAGGTCGGGCGTAACACGCCACGCGTTCGCATACTCGCGCCCAGCCGCAAGATTGTCACTGAACTCTGCTTCCTGGTCGCGACCACTCATTTCGCTCGGATTCAATTGCCGCCGGGCGTGATCCGCCGATTTCTGGCGCGTGTTCTTCCAGATATTGAGCAAGATCGCGAGCAGCAACGACGCCAATAGCAAACTGCCAAAACCAACGACGCCCGCGTAAACGTATGCCGCCCAAGGGCTGATTTGATACGCGTGATGGTACTGCTCGACGATTCCTGTCGGCAGCGTGACGAGCACATACCCGATTACCGCCAGCAGAATCACGAGAAAAATGCCAGTTGTAGTTCGCGGTTGGGACATGCGGGTATTATAGGTCACCCGCAGAACGCACTCCATTGCCAAGAACCGCGAAGTTTAGCCGCGGCGCGTAACCGAGCGCGCCCAAGGATCACGACTATGAAAGCCGCCTACATCAAACAAACGGGCCCTCCCGATAACATTATCGTCGGTGAGTTCC
>DATBAY010000380.1:0-10275 GCA_036271295.1 Lacipirellulaceae bacterium
CGCGCTTCATGTTCGTATTCCACAAGTTCTGGTAACCTTCGCGGCCGCCCCAAAACGTGTAGCCTTGGCCGCCAAGTTCCTTGGTGACATCCAGCGCCTTTTTGACCTGAGCCGCTGCGAAGGCGAAGGCTTCGCAATTCGGGCTTGTCGCGGCACCGTGCATGTAGCGGCGATTGCTGAAGAGGTTGGCCGTTCCCCACAGCAGCATAATGCCTGTGCGCTGCTGCTCTTCCTTAAGAACCTTTACGACCGCATCCAGGTTGCGATTCGTCTCTGCCAGGTTCGCGCCTTCCGGGGCAACATCGCGATCGTGAAATGCGTAGTAGGGATTCCCGAGCTTTTCCATGAACTCAAAGGCGACCCGCGCACGATTTTGAGCATTCTCAACCGAGTCGGTGCCATCCTCCCAAGGTCGGACGGCCGTGCCCGGTCCGAACGGATCGGAAAGAGGATTCCGAAAAGTATGCCAGTAGACAACGCTGAAGCGCAGATGGTCGCGCATCGTTTTGCCGCCGACCTTTTCCTCCGCGTTGTAGTAGCGAAAGGCGAGGGGATTTTTCGAACCGGGCCCTTCAAAAGGAATCCGCTCGATTTCTGGAAATGCAGCCTTCATGGTTTACCTTTGTAATTTGCCCGCCAGGGCCTGTTTCGAAGCGTGTTTAGGAATGTCGAGCGTGACATTGCCCGGTGTGTTTCGACCTTTTAGGAGGTTGAATTGGTGGACTGTCCGACGGCGAATGGCGCCGGTCGGCAGTATAAAAGGCCCTATTCTATCGAATGTGAGGACTGTACCGGGAGGGGTTTGTTGGACAGTTTTACGGGCCACGAGTACTCTGAAAAGATACACGCTCGCCGATGCGGCTGGGACACTCACGGCGACGAGTCGAGGAACAGATGAGAACAGGCATCTTTCGCAGGGGCGTCCGCCCACGGTCCGCGGACCGGACTCAGCCACACATCCCAATCTTGCGCCGATCTATGAGCCGATTGACCGACCTTACTGCGCGCTCGCTGGTTTTCGCGGCCATTCCCCTCCTATCGTTGCCTTTGCAGGTGGCGAGGGCGAGTCAGTATGTGGAGCTCGATTACAACTTGACGATGGCGGGGCGTGCGAGAAATGCGGTCTTCTTGGAACTGTTCGACGACAGAGTAGGAACTGCGGATAACTTTCTCAACTACGTTAACAATACGAACGTTCCGCACGGCAGCTACAGCGGCTCGTTCATGCACCGCTTGGCCAGAAATTTTGTGATCCAAGGTGGCGGCTATTATCCGAATTTCGTGCAAGAGCCGGCGCCGCTGAACGTTTCGCTCGATCCGAATGCCGTAATTGATCAGGACGGGAACCCCGCGACGCCTAACCCACAGATTCTTAACCAATCAGGTGTGGCCCCACCGCGATCCAATACAGCGGGAACCATAGCGATGGCACTGATCAACGGTCAACCAAATAGCGCGAGTAATCAATGGTTCATCAACCTGGCGGACAATTCATCGTCGCTTGATTCTCTAGGCTTCACTGTGTTTGGCCAAGTCGCCGGCGACGGAATGGCCATGTTCAACGCATTCAATTCGCTTTCCATTGCGAATTTGAATCCCGACACGAATGATGACGGCGTGAGGGATTCTGGCCCGTTCTTTAATCCTAACGCTTCGCTGGATTCCAATAATCTCCCGACTGATGGCGTGCCGTATTTGAGCGGCACGAACCAAGATATTTTGGTGGTTATCAACCAAGCGAAACAGATTGATTACCTAGGCGCCGGTTTGACGACCGATACAACCGGCGGATTAGTGTTTTCGGCACGCGACGCGTACATCGACACGGGCACCCAGTTTACCGGCACGGGCCCGCTGACAATTGGCGCCGGCCGGACTCTTGGAATTCGCGAGGGTATATCTCTCGGTCACGATTTGTCGGTTCACGGCACGCTCGCGCCGGGAAATCAGATAGGGTCGATCACCGTCCAAAACTACTCGCAGTCGTTCGACGGCCGACTCAATATTCAGATTGCCAGCGCAACGCCTTCCGGGCAGCAGTATGCCGATACGCAGTACGATCGCGTGAACGCCACGGGCTCGGCGATATTGGCCGGGGAGCTTAGCATTGCGTTCATGCCCACCTACTCGCCCGCGGCAAATAATTCGTTCACTGTTTTGACTGCCGCTTCGATTATAGGCGCCTTCGGCACCTTTGATCTGCCCCAGCTGCCTCTGGGAGATGTTTGGAACATCAGCAAAACCACTACGGCGTTCACGCTTAAAATTGTGTATGCAGATTTCGACCACGACGGAAAAGTGGATACGAGCGACTACATTCTGTGGCGAAACTCTCGTAACACGACCGTTACGCCCGGATCGGGAGCCGACGCGGATGGCAATGGGTTCATTGACGACGCCGATTACGCGGTGTGGCGTGCAAATTACGGCAATGTGCGGGGCACCGAAAGCGGGTCCGGGAGCAGCTTGGAATCCGGTGGCGTTCCGGAACCCGGTACGTGCACGCTGGCAGGTGTGTTGGCTTCGACTCTGATTGCCGTTCGTCGAAAACGCTGCGTATGAGGCGATAGGTCGCTTCTCACGACGCGGCATTCAGCATTATCGTTTGGAAATCACCAAATTCTGGACATCCGCCAGCTTAGCAGATAGCGTGACTAAATCCACCGTGGCCTACGAGCGAGAGAAGTGAAGGATGCCTGGGATTGTTTTACGGCAGCACGATAACCGAATAGCGAAGCTCGTTTGCTTGCTAACGTTCACTTTTGGCAGTTCGCTCGCCTCGAATGCGTTGGCTACCGTCGTTCGGTTTAACACGGTCTCGGGAAGTGTCGACGTCCGCCTGTACAACGCGGCGACCCCGCTTAGTGTTGCGAATTTTCTCAATTACGTGACTAGCGGTCGGTACGCGAATACGTTCATTCATCGCGACGTACAGGGTTTCGTGCTTCAAGGCGGCGGTTATACGTACACGCCGCCGAGCTCGGTCGCTCATATCGCTGAGTTTGCCCCGGTGAATAACGAATTCGGGATTTCAAATCTACGCGGTACCATTGCGATGGCCAAGCTTGGCAGCGACCCGAACAGCGCGACTAGCGAATGGTTCTTCAATTTAGCCGATAACTCGAGCAATCTGGATAATCAGAACGGTGGTTTTACGGTTTTCGGCAGGGTCGTCGGAACAGGAATGACGGTCGTCGACGCGATCGCTGGACTGAACGTTTATGATCTCGATGGAGCGTCTGCTTCTACATTTGACGATGTGCCAATACGCGATGGCGCCACGGATCTTTCCTCCGGCTTGGTGTTCATAAATAGCGTCCAGGTATTGAACTACCCGGCAGGCGATTACGATTTCAATGGCGTCGTCAACGCGAAAGATTATGTCGTATGGCGCGATTCGCTCGGCTCGACTACCAATGCGGCTGCCGACGGCAATGGCGATGGAATTGTGAACGCCGCCGACTATTCGATCTGGCGCAGCAGCTTCGGCCAAACCGGCGGCCCGGGATCCGGGGCTGGCAGCCTCTTTGAGACCAGTGTGCCCGAACCCACCTCCGCGCTGCTCGTGTTCACAGGCAGCCTCTCGCTCATTGTCCGGCGGCGACGGGCCTAATCTACTGTTTAGGGCAAGCTTCTTGGTCGCGCGTATGGCTTGCTAAAGCCCCGCGCTTATGTCACTATTTGACCGGGTTGCGGTAACGCATTTTCGGCAATTTCACTGCGCGCTTCGCGAAGCCTCGACACGGATCACAAATGCCCAGCATCATCAAAGATCGGCTTCGTGCCGGTAAAATCGTGCGCACAATGCACATGGTTGGCTACTCGACGCCACGCATTGTAGAGATGCTCGGAACGTTGGGTAACTTTCATGGATTCTGGTTCGATCAGGAACACTCGGCAATTCCACACAAGGAATTGGAAGTGCTGCTGATTGCTTGTCGTGCTGCGGGCAAGGATGCGTTCGCCCGCGTGCCGCCGTCGGACTACGCCACGGTCATGCGGCCGATGGAGACGGGCTGCAGTGGTGTGATGATCGCGCAAGTCCGTACGCTTGAAGAAGTGAAACAGAGCGTGCAATGGGTAAAATATCCACCCGTCGGCATTCGTGGCGCATTTACGGGAAACGCGGAGACTCGTTACGGCAAGATTCCGCTGGCGACGCAGATCGAGACGGCGAATCGAGACCGCTGGTTGAGCGTGCAGATTGAAACTCCGGAGGCTGTGGACATCGTGGACAAGATCGCGGCTACGGAGGGAGTTGATTGGCTGTTCGTAGGCCCCGCCGATTTGTCGGTGACTTTAGGCGTTCCCGGCGAATTCATGCACCCGAAGTGCCTCGACGCATTAAAAAAGGTGGGGGAAGCCACGAAGAAAGCTGGCAAGGCCTGGGGGATTTTAACGCGCGACATCGAACACGCCCGCAAATGCCGCGAATTGGGCTGTCAGCTCTTTAGCATCATGGGGGACGGCGAATGCCTGCGTGTGGGCATGGAAACGCTCGAGCATCGGTTTGCGGAATTGGACGATTAAGCTCCGGTACGGCTCGAACGCATCTTACTCCAAATTCCTCTCCGCATTTTTAGCGGCAACATGTTATATTAGGTGGCTCATCGAATGCTGAGCTAAGAAGGATTTTATGACCAAGAAATCGCAAAACAAGAATATCGTCGAAGTGAAAACCGCCCTCGCGGAAAAGTACGATCGGTTGGCCCGCGTTCGCAGCAGTAAGCCAGCAAAGAAGCGGCTGCAGCGTCATGCGGAACGGTTCCGAAGTCAGGCTTTCAATCTGTCTAAGAGCAATCCGTAATGACGTTTCTCGGGGCTCGCCGCGCTTCTGCCGAAGGCGATTCGCCCGCGAAAAAATTCACCGACTCGATGGATTCGGTGGATGTGAGTCAGCTCACTCCATCGACCGAGGTGCTGCAACCTCCAGAGCATCAGAGCTTCTGGCTCTGGGTGATGTGCTTAACGGGCGTGGATTATTTCAGCACGCTCGGTTATCAGCCATCGATCGCGTTTGAGGCGGTAGGAATCCTTGCGCCGATCGCCACGTTAGTGCTGATCGCGGTAACGCTGGGTTGCGCGTTACCCGTTTATTCGCGCGTGGCCGAGGAATCGCCGCTCGGTCATGGGTCGATTTCGATGCTGGAGCGCTTGCTCCACGGGTGGACCGCCAAGTTCTTGGTGTTGGTACTGCTCGGCTTTGCGGCGACGGACTTCATCATCACGCAAACCCTCTCGGCGGCGGATGCGGCGGAACATCTCATCCACAACCCGTTTTGGGCCGGCGCGCCATCGTTCTTGCAAAGTCAGATGTTTCTGACGATCGGCATGCTGTTGCTGCTCGGCGGGATGTTCCTGCGCGGGTTTAAAGAGGTCATCGTCATCGCCGTGGTGATCGTCGGTTTCTATTTGGCGTTGAACGTGATCGTACTCGTCAGCGGCATCGTTTATCTCGCCTGTCATCCGTCGCTCGTCGTCACATGGTACCAATCTGTGCTATCGGGAAACTGGCACATGGATAGCGAAGGCAACGGTCTGTGGGCCGCTGTCCTTACTTGCTTGATCTTCTTCCCGAAGCTGGCCTTGGGGTTAAGCGGTTTTGAAACGGGTGTCGCGGTCATGCCCCTCGTACGTGGCGAGCACGGCGACGATCCGCAGCGCCCCCGCGGGCGCATCCGAAACACGCGAAAATTGCTGGTCACAGCGGGCCTGATCATGTCGTGCATGCTGCTAGGTTCGAGCATTGTCACCGCGATGCTGATCGCCCCGAAGGCACTGTTTACCGAGGGGCAAGCATCTAACCGGGCGCTCGCTTTTGTGGCTCACGGCGAAACGGCCATTACGATCAACCCCATGTTCGGACAGGTCTTTGGCACGATCTATGATATGAGCACGGTGGCGATTCTGTGGTTCGCCGGCGCAAGCGCCATGAGCGGGTTGTTGAATCTTGTACCGCGATACTTGCCGCGGTTTGGCATGGCGCCGCGTTGGGCCGAGGCGGTCCGGTGGCTCGTGATCCATTTCACATTTATTAATATCATCGTCACGCTGGTGTTCGGCGCCAGTGTTGTGGCGCAGGGCGGCGCGTATGCGACTGGTGTGATGGTCCTCATGTCCAGCGGCGCGATCGCGGTCGTCATCGACATGTGGTTGAAGGGGAGCGGTCCTTGGTGGCGACGACTTCATTGGGGCTACCTCGCGACGTCCGGTGTGTTTCTCTACACGACCGTTTGCATCATCTTCGAGAAACCAGATGGCATTAAGATCGCCGGCGCGTTCATTTTTGCTGTGCTGGTTTTTTCAATCATCTCGCGGACGCGGCGAAGTACGGAGCTGCGGTTTGAAAAGTTCGACTTCGTCGATGAAACGTCGCGTTTTATGTGGGACTCGCTTCGCCATTTGGAGTTTCCCGTGCTCGTGCCGCATCGTCCCGGTCATCACACGATCGCTCAAAAAGACGAGAAGATCCGGCGCGTACACCGCCTGGGCCGGAATGTCCCGATTGTTTTTGTGGAAGCCACGGTCGGCGATCCGAGCGAGTTCGCGCATAACCCGATGATTGAGATCACCGAGCAGGACGAGCGGTTCCTGTTGCGTTTAACGCGGTGCGTTTCCGTAGCCCACGCCGTGGCGACCGTCGCGCTTGAACTCTCCAAATCAGGCCACCCGCCGGAGATCCATTTTGGCTGGTCTGGCGAGAGCCCGCTGGCCGCCAACCTCGGCTTTCTTTTGTTTGGGGAAGGCAACGTACCGTGGTTGGTGCGCGAGCTAATTCTGAAAGCAGAACCGGACCCGAAAAAACAGCCCCGCGTAATTATCGGCTGAGACTTGACATCTACGCAGCGCGGTAATGCCTTGCTAAAATGTCGGCTCGCAGACTCCCTCCATCGCGTTTCCCCGGCGCATTCCAGGCAGCACCTTCATGGCAGATTCTCAACGGTTAACGCTCACCCAGTGGCTGGTCTGCATCATTGCTGCGATTGGCTTTGCGTTCGATACCTACGAACTGCTGATGATGCCGTTGATTCTGCGTCCGGCCCTGCTGGAAATGCTTGGCGCCGCTCCGAACACGGCGGCATTCAATTTATGGCGAGGCTTGTTGTTTTTCGTGCCTGCGGTCGTGGGCGGCGTTTTCGGTCTATTGGGCGGCTATCTGACCGACCGGCTTGGCCGACGACGCGTGCTCACGTGGAGTATTTTGCTGTATGCATTCTCGGCATTTGCGGCCGGATACTCGACCTCGATCTGGATGCTGCTCGTGTTGCGTTGTACGACATTTATCGGCGTCTCGGTCGAGTTCGTGGCTGCCGTAGCGTGGCTCGCCGAACTCTTCCCCGAGCCAAAGCAGCGCGAGCGGGTGCTTGGGTACACCCAGTTCTTTTCGTCGTTCGGCGGAGTTCTCGTGGCGACCGCCAATCATTGGATTGTGCCGAACGCCGGCGGGCTATTCGCGATTCACCTGCCCGATTGGCTGGGAGCACTTGGCCCCATCAAAGACTCTCATGCCGCGTGGCGTTACACGTTGATGTCTGGATTGATACCCGCGTTGCCGTTAATTATCGTTCGACCATTTCTTCCCGAATCGCCGTCGTGGCAAGCGAAACGTCTCGCCGGTACACTGCAGCGCCCGAGGCTCGGCGAATTATTTGCGCCGGATTTGCGCCGCACGACCATCGTCACCACGCTCATGATGGCACTTGGATATGGTGCGGCGTTCGGAGCAATCCAACAAATCCCACAGATCGTACCGGCGGTGCCAGAAGTTCACGACAGCGTGGCAAAGGCGACCAAGGGCCTGACGGGTCCGGACGCGGGCCGAAAAACGGGCGAAATCGTTCAAGGCGCCGCAGCGAGGGTCTCGCAGGTGCAGGAATTCGGCGGGCTCGCAGGCCGGCTCGCCCTCGCACTTTTAGTAGTTATTATCGTTAGCCGGCAATCGCTGATCCGCGTCTTCATCGTCCCTGGTTTAATCATCCTGCCAATCGTGTTTGGTTACGTGGCACTCCACAGTCTCCCTGGACTGAAAGTCGGAATTTTCCTGGTCGGCTTCTTCACCGTGGCTCAGTTCAGCTTTTGGGGTAATTACTTGCCCCGAGTTTTCCCGTTGCATTTGCGAGGCACCGGCGAAAGCTTCGCCGCCAACATCGGCGGCCGGATGATCGGCACTTCATTCGCGCTCGTGACCAGCTTATTAGCACTTAAAATGCCCGGTGAAACAGATGCCGTGAAAATGGCGGTTGCTGCTACCGCCGTCGGTACATTCGTCTACTTGGCCAATCTCGTACTCTCGTTTTGGCTGCCGGAGCCACCGCGTGATTTGCCGTCGGATTAGCGGAGACTCGCGATGGCCAAAGAACGATACCGCTGGACTCGCGAACTGGGACCTTACCATTGGTTCGTGTTTCTCGTCGCCAGCGGCGCATGGCTGTTTGATTGTCTCGATCAGCGACTCTTTTCGCTCGCCAGAATTCCGGCCCTGCGTTCTCTAATGCCTGATGCCGAAGTCGGCGTCGTGCAGGCCACGGGCAAAGAAGTGACCGCTGTGTTCCTGATCGGCTGGGGGGTCGGCGGCCTCGTTTTCGGCGCATTGGGCGATCGCTATGGCCGCGCGCGAATGCTGAATCTCACCGTATTGATCTATTCAGTGTTTACGGGCCTGACTTTTTTCAGCCAGTCGTATTTGGACTTTGCGGCTTGCCGTTTTCTGACTGGCCTGGGCGTCGGCGGTGTGTTCGGATTAGCCGTCGCACTCATGGCAGAGACGCTGCCCGATTCAGCCCGAGCCGGTGCGCTGGGGATGCTGCAGATTTTGTCCACAGTGGGAAATATTTCGGCTGGCATCGTCAGTTCCATGCAGTCGAGATTACCAACTAACTCGCTAGTTCCCGAAGGGCAAGGCTGGCGATACATGTTTCTCGTCGGAGCAGTTCCCGCGCTGTTAGTTGTCGCGACAGGGCGCTACCTGCGGGAGCCCGAGCGCTGGCTCCGCGCAAAAGAAGAGGGAACGCTGCCTCAGGGAGGCATTTTCGCGCCTTACCGCGAGCTGATCGCGGACCAGCGCTGGCGGAAAAACTTAATTGTCGGGTCGTTGATTGCATCAACTGGCGTAGTCGGTCTGTGGGCGATCGGCGAGTACGCCGTCGACTTGCAGCGGAACGTATTTCGCACTTACTTCATCGAAAACTCGCCGCCGAACGTACCAGCCAGCGAGATCGCCGCTAAGGTCGACGTTGCCGTGTCCTGGTCCTATATCTGGAACATGCTGGGGGCCGGCGTCGGGATGTGGATTTTCACCAAGCTTGCGATCGCCTGGGGCCGCCGGCCGGCTTTCGCGGTTGGGTTCGCCGTAGCGCTCGCCACGACGCTCCTGGTCTATTGGAAGATGAGTTCGCCGCAACAGGCGTATTGGATGATGCCGCTCATGGGCGCCGCCCAGCTATCTGTGTTTGCTGGTTTTGCGATTTACTTGCCCGAGCTGTTTCCAAGCCGGCTACGAAGCACGGGAACATCGTTCTGCTACAACTTGGGGCGTTTCGCGGCGGCAGGCGGCAGTTTTTTTTCCGCAGCGCTCGCGACGGGTGTTTATGGTAGCTTCGGCTCGCCCCTTAAGGAACGCTACTCGGCCATGACAATGTGCTGCATCTTTCTGGTCGGACTGCTCACACTTCCATTCGCGCCAGAAACACGGGACAAACCGCTGCCGGAATAGGACCGCACTCGAGGAATATTGCAATGACTGAAGCCTCGTCGCACCGAGTAGTAATCGTCGGCGGCGGCTTCGGAGGGCTGAACGCTGCGCAGGCGTTGCGCCACGCGCCCGTCGAAGTCACACTGATCGATCGCCGAAACTTTCACCTGTTTCAACCGCTGTTGTATCAAGTCGCCACCGGTGGGTTGTCGCCAGCGAATATTGCCGTTCCTTTGCGATCTATCGTACGCCGGCAAAAGAATTGCGAAGTTCTTTTGGGAGAGGTGCGCGGCTTTGATGTCGACAAGCGCATTGTCCATTTTGGCGCAACGCAGATCGCCTACGACACACTGATCGTGGCCGCCGGAGCCACGCACAGTTATTTCGGGAACGACCGCTGGGAGAATTTCGCACCTGGCTTAAAGACGATTGAAGATGCCACGCAAATTCGTGGGCGGCTGCTAACGGCGTTCGAAATGGCCGAGCGTGAGGCCGATTTAACACACCGTCGACAATTACTGACGATCGTAATCGTCGGCGGCGGGCCGACCGGCGTCGAACTCGCCGGCACCATGGCTGAGATT
>DATBAY010000381.1:0-6052 GCA_036271295.1 Lacipirellulaceae bacterium
AGCGAGCAAATGGACCGCAATCACTACGTCGCCGCGAAGAAATTCCTGGTGGCACTCAAGCGCGCGTCTGAAGCCTTCGGACCACTCGAGGCGACCGCATCCATCTCGGTGATGAATTGAGACCTCTGCTGATGCCAAGGCAACTGCAGAACGCGTGAGGGAGCGCAGTAAATGTCATGTGGGCCGAGAGTCTAGAAAGTCATCGACAAGGTGATCGCAATGTTTAACTTTGGATCGAACAACATGCAACGATCGCGATCTTCGCGTGTTTTATTGATGTTGGTTCTAATTAACGTGTTCGTAACGCGGCTTGCGGCGGCGACCATTACTAACGTCGCGTCCTTTAATGGGGCAAACGGCCACGAACCATCGGGCACGCTGATCTTCGATAGCGCCGGAAATCTGTACGGCACCACGTCGCGCGGCGGGACAAGTAATATGGGCACGGTGTTTGAGCTTAATCCGCACAACGGCGCGATTACGACACTGGCCTCGTTCAGCGGTTTGAATGGATTCTCGCCGCAAGCCGAGTTGACGTTCGACTCGAACGGCAATCTTTACGGCACGACGGATAGTGGCGGCGACGCCGGGTTCGGAACACTATTTCGCGTCGCCGCTGGAACGCACGCATTGCAATCTCTCGCTTCATTTAATAACTCGAACGGCGCATCGCCCGACGGAGGTCTAATCACCGACTCGGCCGGTAATCTCTACGGCACGACCGAGCTCGGCGGCTCGTACGGCGACGGTACGGTGTTCAAATACAATCCCAGCACCAAATCTCTCGCTCCGCTCGCATCGCCGAATTTCTACCAGAACGGCGCAGACCCATACGGGAAACTTTACGCCGATGGGGCGGGGAACCTTTTCGCCACCGCGAATCTCGGTGGCAAGACGAACAAAGGCATGATCTTTAAAATTGCCGCTGGTTCAAGCACCGTTACGACAGTCGCATCGTTCGACGGCACGAACGGCTATCGGCCCCAGGCAGGAATGATTGCTGATAAGCTTGGCAATCTTTACGGTACGACGGATGCCGGCGGGCCGTACAACCGTGGGGTCATCTTCGAATTGTTCGCCGGGACAAATGTTTTAACGCCGTTGGCCGCATTCGATTCGGCGACGGGATCGCAGCCAATGGGCGACTTAATTGCCGATGCGGCGGGCAATCTCTTCGGCACGACATCTGCGGGCGGCAGATTTAACCATGGCACCGTGTTCAAGCTCGTGCCCAGCACGGGCACGTTGACGACGGTGGCTGATCTCACCGATGCAGAAAACGACGGCGATCCGGTCGCGGGACTCGTAGCCGATGCCGCTGGAAATCTTTATGGAACTGCCTACGACGGCGGAGCGCATGGCAGCGGCGCGGTGTTTAAGGTGTCCGGCGCGGGTTTCGTCGTTCGAGCGGACTTCAACCGCAACGGGTTCGTCGACAATGCCGACTACAACACTTGGAGGAGTACCTTCGGGTCTACGACACTGCTTGGCGCCGATGGCAACGGGAACGGCATCGTAGATGCTGGCGACTACCTCGTCTGGCGTAAGGCGATGTCTCAGTCAGCTGGCGGGGGCGTGTCTCAACCTGCACCGGTGCCAGAACCAACGCTCTTTTCTCTCGTGGCGGGAGTCTTAGGAAGCGGCCTTGCGCTAGGACGATCGCGCGCCTTTGAACGCCGGCGGGCGGTCGACGCGAATAATTTGAAACTCTAGTTCGACACGCTCAGAGTCCCGAACTTACGCACCGCTTTCGAAAACGCGGACGTCAAATATTCTCCCGGCGATCGCTGCTAATTCGTTGCAATGAGGCTTATGATATAGTGCCTCATTACAACGAATCGCTTGGGGGGACGACGTCCACATGGCCTCCAGTCAAACATCCGCTTCTACCCCGTTAGTAGTTCAGCGGCAAATCGACGCCAGTTGTCAAGAGTTCGAAGCGCGTTGGAAAGACGGTTCTCTGCCGAGGCTGGAGGACTATCTTCAACGTGTCAGCGTGGAATGGCGCACCGAGCTGCTGCGCGAACTCTTGGCAATTGAGGTCTGTTATCGAAAGGACGAGTCGGGTGGCTCACCGACTGACTCTGAATTCTGCCGGCTGCATGCGGAGCTGATGCCCGACATGGCAGCGGAGCTGCGAGAGCTGCGCAAGTCCCCCTCCCGCGGGACAGCCAGGGATTTGGGTCGCCAGGCAGGGTCGACGCCGGCGGCAATGGATGCAACGCAGGACCACGTGTCTCCGCAAAGGACACCGCGCGGTTTGCATATCCGTTGTCCTCATTGCAGCAATCCTGTCGAACTGCTGGCGGACACGCCGTACGAAAGTATCACTTGCCGGACGTGCGGCAGTGCTTTCAACCTGGTCGATCCGGAGGCGCTAACGATGGAAGCGCCGACTTTGAAGACCCTGGGACGGTTCGAATTGCTAACGCGGCTTGGCGTCGGCGGGTTTGGAACCGTGTGGATGGCGCGCGATACCGAGCTGAAACGCTCCGTAGCCATCAAGATCCCGCGTAAAGGGCAGTTGGCGCCCGCCGAGATCAATCAGTTTTTACGAGAGGCCCAGACGGTGGCCAAGCTGCAACACGCCAATATCGTGCCTGTGCACGAAATCGGGCGAGAAGACGACGTTCTGTTTATCGTTAGCGATTACGTTCGTGGCGTTTCACTCGCCGATTGGCTTTCGGGCGAATCGCCTTCATTCCGCCAAATCGTCGAGCTCTTGGCGATTGTGGCCGATGCGCTGCACTACGCCCATGTAGAAGGCATTGTTCACCGCGACCTGAAGCCCTCGAACATCCTTATCGATCACAACAAAAAGCCTTACCTGATGGACTTCGGGCTGGCAAAGCGCGAGGTCGGCGAAATCACGATGACCGTGGACGGTCAAATCCTTGGCACCCCGGCGTATATGTCGCCGGAGCAAGCACGGGGCCAAGGCCATTGGGTCGATCGCCGCAGCGATATTTATTCCTTGGGGGTCATATTATTCCGAATGCTGACAGGCGAGTTGCCGTTTCGCGGCAATGCACAAATGCAAATCCATGAACGACTGACGAAGGATGCGCCCGATCCGCGGACGCTGAATCGCTTCATTCCCTCGGACCTGGCAACCATCTGCATCAAGTGCATGGAGCGAGAACCTGGTAACCGGTTTTCGAACGCTCACGAACTGGCGGAGGAGTTTCAACGATTCTTGCGTGGGGAACCGATTCGCTCACGACCAATATCCACATTGGAGAGAACGATTCGTTGGGCGCAGCGTAAGCCAGCGCTGGCAACGGCCGCCGCGCTCACGCTTTTCTTGGCGATTGCCGGTCCATCGATCGCTTTCGTCATCAACGCTCAACGCCAGCGGTTGGCGGCTCTCAATTCAGAGAACGGGCAGATGATAGCGCAACAAGCTACGACGCATCAAAACGACGCGAGTAGGATTAAAGAATTGCGTGATTCGCTCGACATTTGGGAAGGGCGTGCAAATCCCTGGGAGTTCTGGCCACCCAAACCTGCCGAGTACCCTCGAAAGATGCTGATGGAGCGGGTTCTAGCCCGAGAACCCACTCTTGATACGCTTATCGCAAAGGCGAACGACGATCAACAACGTGCCCTGGACCATCTGGCCATTGCAATCATCAGCGATGAATTGGATCGAAAGCCAGAGGCAATCGAGCATTACCAAGCTGCCCGCGATTTGCTCACCCAACTCGCGGCCCAAAACCCGGCGGCATTTCAGTACCCGATCGCGCTAGCCGATTGTTGCGCACATTTGTCCCGATTGCGGCCTGAGGCAGAACGTGAGGCGGCCGGCAAAGATTTGGAGCGAAATCGCAGCGTAGTAAATATTCTGGCCAAACAGGATGACGATCCGCGGCTTCTTGCCGGGTTGTTCGAAGCTGAGATGTATAATGCGAACATCCCTCCGAGCGGCTCTAATTCTTTCGAGTATCTGAAGCGAGCGGAAAAAATCGGCAACGGATTTGAAAAGCGCGTGCCGAACGACCCCGTCGCAATTTATGAGCTGGCGTGCTATTTAGGCGGGCGGGAGCCAATCCTTGAAACGAGGAAGAAAGGAGCCGCGACCCATCCCGGTGAGTAGCCATCCCGACCGTGAATGGCTATCCATTGGGAGTATGTGGCTACAGTCCGGGCGCCATATCTCCGTCGCTTTTGGTGGCGAGATTCTGATACAGTTCGAATTCGATATTTTCGTTGATGAAATGAACGCTTCCATCGGCGAGCCAGAATTGCGCGCCGCCGGGGTGCTTGCTTTCAAAGTAAATATCGTTCAGCAATAACGGTGTCGGAGCGCCGGCCGGCCTTGCACCATCGCTGATCCAATACCCGATGGTTGGATCCTCATGCCGCGAATTGATCTTGAAGCGGATGTTCTTCGAGGCGTCAGTGCATATTTGTGTGGGGCTCGCAATCGACCCCAGATACATCGCGCCATCCGTCCAGGCATTAAAAATGTATAGCAGCTCGCCGATTCCGATCGTATGCGAAGTGCCATCGGTGATTTTGCACATCCGCGTGTGGCTATCGGGGTAGAAAATACCGTTGGTATAAATGCTGCCGCAGGCGTCCGTTTCCAAATCGATCCGCTCGTTGCCTCGGTACGCGCCCGAGACGCCCGCATAGTGCGATTCCACGCGCTCAAATTCTCCGGAGTTTGGCTTTTCAACGCTGGGACAAAGGTAAACGTCTAGTGCTTGTCCTCGAAGACTCCAATCCGATGCACCACCATCGGATGTCGGCTTGATCTGTTCGTACATGCTGGACTCCTCGAGCGACTGCAAGATCAAAACGCGCCAGCTGATACTTGTCTTGCCCTGTTTGGCGAAGAGCGGCGCAGCGGGCGGAAATGTGCGCTGGCGTGACTCATATTGCAACAACGCCAGGCCGATCTGTTTCAGATTATTCGTGCAGCCGTTGCGGCGGGCCGCTTCGCGAGCCGCCTGCACGGCCGGAAGCAGAATACCTAACAACAATCCGATAATCGCGATCACGACCAATAACTCGACCAGCGTGAAGCCACGCGCGCGTTCGCTACGCGAATCGAAACTTTCAGGTGAAGTGCGGACTCTTGACATGTGTCGCTTGGAGTATGAAAGATACCTATCGCGTGCGAGGTGGCGTGATCGACGGCAGTCTTTTTCGCCGTTTGGCCGTCCTTATTGGACAAAATACTATCGCTGCTAACAGGCAAAGCGTGGCGGAGCCAGGTTCGGGGACACCCGCCGCGGCAAGCGCTAGCTCGACGGATCCGACGGCATGGTCATAACCATGCTGGGCAAGAATTTGTTCGAACACGGGAATGTCGTCGAAGTCCAAATCGTCATCGGTATTGCAACAGAGCGTGGCCGGGTCAAATCCGGGACGCGCCTGACGAAATTTTTTGATGTTGGTGAGCGCCAAGACGAACAAGTTAATGTCGTTTTGATCGAAGTCCATATCGCCATCCATGTCTCCCGAAGAGGGCAAAGAGACATTGACTGCATTTGGGAGGTAACTCACGTTGAGATAATGCCCCGTTGGGACATTGTCCGCTTGCACAGTGTTCCATGTGCCGGAGACGGAACTGGCCGTGAGAATGGGAAATGCAGTGCCGAAGGGAGCAGTCGCCAACCCGGAAACGTTGATATGGAGCGTGCCCGCAAGGGATGCCGGGCCCGAGCTTTGGATGGTGTCGTAACTGCCGGCATTCTGGGAATCGAGCATAAGAGTCGTATTTGGATCTTGCTGATAGCTGTTCGACGTGACATGGCCGGTCGGGCTTGTATCGTTGGTATCGGGACTGAAAAGTCCGCCTGCAGTATCGGCGCCATTTCCGAGTCCACTACCGGTAGCAGCTCCGCTTCCACTACTATCGGTGCTAATGTGGAGCGCTTCGACAAATCCGCTGCCCGGCTCAGCCTATCTGCAGATGGATTTGTGATTTGTCCTGGGACGCGATGGTTTTTACAGGAATCGCCGCCAACCGCCATGCTGGACCACCTGGCGCGCCGCCAAAACAATAATCATTCGAATCGCACGAGCCGCCGAAACCAACACC
>DATBAY010000382.1:0-6961 GCA_036271295.1 Lacipirellulaceae bacterium
TCAAACCGCACGCCCAGCGCGATCAGCAAATCGGCCTGTTCCACCGCATAGTTTGAGTACACCGAGCCGTGCATGCCGAGCATATCGAGCGACTGATCGCTCTCGCTGGGAAATGCCCCAAGTCCCATCACGGTCATGGTCACCGGGATCCCGGTCTTTTTGGCCAGCTTACGAAGCTCCTCGCTCGCCTCGCCGCTGATAATCCCACCGCCCGCATAAATGACGGGCCGCTTCGCCAACTTGATCGCCGCCGCGATCTGCCGAATTTGCTCTGGCTTCGCCTTCGGATTCTCGGTCTTGAATCCTGGCAGATCGGTCGCCACGTCGTAGTTCGGAACACACTTCGCCTGCTGCACGTCCTTAGGCACGTCGATGAGCACGGGCCCCGGCCGTCCCGTCGCCGCGATAATAAATGCCTCTTTCACTACCCGGGCGATGTCGTTCACATCCGTTACCAGGTAGTGATGTTTCGTAATCCCGCGGCACACCTCCACAATCGGCGTTTCCTGAAACGCGTCGTTGCCTATCATCTTCGTCGGCACTTGCCCCGTAATCGCAATCAGCGGAATGCTGTCCAACTTGGCGTCGGCGATTGCCGTCACCAGGTTCGTCGCCCCGGGTCCGCTCGTTCCCATGCACACACCGACTTTGCCGGTGCTGCGGGCGATGCCCTGTGATGCAAACGCGCCACCTTGCTCATGCCGCGGCAAAATCGTCCGCAGCTCGTCTGAAAACCGAGTCAGAGCCTGGTGCAGCGGCATGCTCGCTCCGCCAGGGTAAGCGAAAATCGTGTCCACGCCGTGATTGATCAGCGATTGAACCAAGATATACGCCCCGCTGGTGAGTTCGGTCTTGGTCTTAGGCTTGGTAACGGTGGCCACGGCAGATACCTCAAATACTGGAAAGCGGAAGGAATTCGGCTCGAGCAGGCAGAGACACCCAACGTCCCTCGCAGGTTCGCGACCCGCCGTGCCGTAAACCTATCCATCATAAGCGGTTGGAGGCCAAAACTCAAGAAACGTTCGGCCTTCGCAGGGCGCGCAAAAGAACGCTAAATGTGTGAGCCACAGGCCTAACTAGCGAGTAGGACCGCTACAGATAGCCGCCATGTCCTAGGAGCGACAATCAGCCGCCGCCAACTCGTTGCGGTACCGTGAACGAATACAGCAACACGACCGCCCCAGCGCCGAGCAAACTCCACGGCGCCCAATCCGGCGGTATGATCTCGTGCGCTGACATCGAAATCTGGGTCGGGCTCGACTTCAGCACCGCCTTCTCCAGCACGAGGGCCTCCACACCGAGCAGAACACAATAAGCTCCAACGGCCAAGAAAAACGATCGCCACATAGTGCGGCTCCTGAACGCGCCTCCTAACCGAGCGCGAACTGCGCGCATCGAATGGTCAGGCCAGCGGTGCTATCATTCGCCAATATCGTCACAAAAACCATCTCCCTGCAGCGACTTGGCACGAACTCGTGCCCTCATTTCATTTCGCTTCCCGAATACACCTAATGAATCGAGCAATCCAAGCGCGGAAACTCTACGCAACATAACAGCCAAGCGCGCCGTTATGATTGCGCCGGCGCTTCTGCCGCTTGTCCTTCGAGGAGCGCACATTGTGACGGCTATTCCGCCCCGATAAAATGCCCTCTGCGTTTGTTCGCGATCTTGGAACTGTCGCATCCATCCTATTCACCGAACCTCCTGCATGTTTACCCGTCGCTTAGTCCTGGGCATCGTGTGGAACACGTTGGTCTTCGGTACAGTTCTTTTTGTTCCGGCAGGCACTTTCAATTGGCCGCGGGCTTGGATTCTATTGGCCGTGGTTTTTATCGCGTCGGCAGTAACGATGATTACCGTCTTTCGTACCAGGCAAGATTTGCTGAAAGTACGACTCAAAGGCGTCATTCAGAAGGGCCAGCCAATCATCGATCGCCTCATCGTGCTGGTCTTCATTTTCGCCTATGGGCTTTCGATCGCATTGATCCCACTCGACGTTTTCCATTTTCATCTTCTGCCCAAGCCGAATATCGCCGTCTCCTCCCTGGGGCTAGCACTCGTTGTCATCGGCTGGTGGATCATTTCCCTCGTCTTCAAAGAAAACGCATTTGCCGCACCGGTCGTGCGGCACCAGTCGGAACGCCAACATCACGTCGTCGATACGGGCGTCTACGCATTTGTCCGGCATCCCATGTACGCCGGGATTTTTTTATTCAACGTTGGCATGGCGCTCTGGCTCGAATCGTACGTCGCCGCAATCGCCACCGTCGTTCCGATCGCCCTGCTCGCAGTACGCATCATTTTCGAAGAACGATTCTTGAAACGCGAACTACCCGGCTACACGGCGTATACGCAAACAGTCCGCTACCGCTTGTTGCCCTATGTATGGTGACACGGCGGATCCTAGCCCACGGCCGGCGGTATCGGTGATTCATCCGAGATAAAGCCGCAGCTCTTGTGCGATCCATCGCAGAATGGCCGCTTCGCCGATTGACCGCACCGGCAGAGCGCCACGGCAGGCTTGTTCGTCGGAATCTCAAACTCGGCCCCGCGCGAGTCGATCAGCGTGAAGGGTCCTTCAATCACAAGGGGTCCATTGGGACGCAATCGAATCGTAACGTCGCTCATATTCTTCAATTCACCCAATGAGAGCATTTTTAGAAACAGTGTTCCGGTGGGTGCCGAGGGCAACGACCTAGTTCTTAGCAATACTCCGGGGCGTTGCCCCTGGCACCCAGCTTGAGAAAGCTCTAGTCCGAAACCTTCTTCGAGGGAGCAGGGGAGGCCGCCTCCGGGCTCAACATAAATAACACGCGCACGTCGTCCGAGTCCTCAGTTTGCGGTTTCTGCTGCTGAACTACCCTTCGCCGCAACACTTCAGCTTCCCCGCCGCCGCCGCCAAATCCAGCTGCCCGCCGCCCAAGCTGCGAGTCGCTGAGCGTTTGAGTCTCATTCTCTGTCGCCTGCATACGCATCGCTCTTCCGCGATTCGCTTGCGAAGCGCGCTGGTTTTGCGACGGCTGATTGTTCTGAGACGACTGCCCGTCGCGCGTATTCGCCGGCTGTTTCGATTCTTGTTTTAATTGTCCCCGGTCTTTGTTCGCTGAATCTGACGCAGAAAACTGGTTATCGGCTGGCCGCTTTTCACTAACGATCCCACGGTTGTATTGTCGCAGCTCGCTTCCCAGCTGCTTCGCGACATCCGGCGCGGCCGGAGCCGCTTCCTTGCTTTCCGCCGGTTGTTCCACTTCTACTTCTACGCTCGCAAAGTTCGACGCATCCTGCTGCAAATCCGCCATGCAAGCGGCCACCACATCGCGCGGCGCATCAACCACGACGATATCGACCGGATTTTTCCTCGCATCCGTATCGCGATTCGCATCACGCGATTGCGTGGGCCGCGCCACGCTTTTCTTACCCTTCTCGCTGGTCGCGGCCGCGCCCTCTGCTTGATCTTGCTCGTCAAATTCGACGCCGTTTCTAGTAAGCAGCTTTTCGAACTCCCCGCCGCGAATCGCAGTCGGCTTCGCCGAAACATGTACAACAACTAAAGCATTCGTATCCTCACGCTCCGCCTGACCGCCGCCCGGGGTATCAAAAACTTCCGGCTTTGCCGTCTCGGCGACACCCTCACCAGCCGCCGTCTCCGGCCGCGGCGCTGCACCCGATTCGCCAAGCTTCCCCATAGCGGCCTTCGTATCTCCGCTCGCACTGATCGAATAGCCAGATCGCGGCGACATGGCCCCGCCTCTAGCCCGTGAAGCGTCGTGCCGCTCCGGCGCTGGAGTACTCGCCGCAATCTCATCGCTCCTTCCTGCGGTCTCCGCTGGCGCTCCACCGCTCGACGGCGCGGGCACAGCCAGCTTTCGCACCGCCAAATCGTCTTTATCCGTGGGCGAAGAGTCCGCTGGGGGACTGGGTGCGCTCGCCGCGATTGGCGAACGTGGCGCTCCTAAACTGACAGTCCTCGACTCATCTTTGCCGCCGTTTACGGCTGGTACTTCCTTTTGTCGCTTAACCGGCTCATCTCGATCACGCGCGGAGCTCGTAACATTTGCACCATCGTTTCGAGCCAACGCCGGCAGCTTGTTCTCTTTTTCCTCGCCGTGCTCGAGCACCATGATCATGAGCCCGGCCGCAACCGCGAGCGAGGCCCAAATCCACGACCGACGCGAACCGAAAATCGGCAACCGCGGCGTGATCTCGCCAACCGCCGATGAACCACTGTTTCTAGGGCTGCCATCGCCGAAATTCTTCGTTTCAATTCGCCGCGAAATCTCGCCGCTCAAATCTCGTCCGACGCCTTCCAGCGGCAACATCTGCACCGATTGCGACACCGACCGCAGCTGATGCAACAAGTGCTGCGCTTCCGGATCGTTCGCCAGCCGTGCCTCGACTGCCGCGCGCTCCTCGGCCGTGAGCTCGTCGTCTAAGTACGCGCTCAGCAACTCATCATCGAGCTCAGGTTGAAACTCTTGCTCACTCATCGCGTGTCCACGATCCTTTCAAAATGCAATCGTGGCGATAACAACTCTTTCATCTCCATCCGCGCCCGAAACAACCGGCTCCGCACCGTCCCCACGGGGACATCTAAAATCTCCGCAATCTCGTCGTAGCTGCAGCCGTCGATTTCGCGCAGCACCATTATCTGTCGATATTCCAAGCTTAGCTCGCCGAGCGCGGCGTGCACCAACTCGGCCCGCTCCTGTTGCATCATGCCCGACTCGGCCGTCGGCTGACCGTCCATCGGCTCGTCTCCCACCAGCGATTTGCGATCATCGAGCGACGCCGTCTTCCGCCCCCGCCGCGCGTGGCTCATGGCCAGGTTGAACGCGATGCGATACAACCACGTGTAAAAGGCCGACCCGCCGCGAAACGTGTTGAGCTTCGTGAACGCCTGCACGAAGGCGTCCTGCACGATGTCCGCGGCATCCTCGCGCGAGCCCAACACGCGCAGCAGCGAGTTGAAAAGTCGATCCTGATACGCCGCCACCAACCTCCCAAACGCGGCGTGATCGCCAGCCAAACTAGCCGCAATTAATGAGGCGTCGTCGCTCACGCATTCCGCTCGCTATTTGAGACGCACAGGAGCCGCAGAAAGTTCCGCACGCCAATTTGGCCGACACCCTAAGTATTTACGCGGATTTCAAACTTATTGTTCCGGCCGCGGGTCCCCATGTCAAACTATACCTGAATGCCCCACATGCAAGTAACGCTTGCGGTTTAGCTCGATGCCCGCGGATAACCCCAACCCACTCGCCTGGATCGACGCCGCACTCGCCGACCTCGAGCGCAACGACCTCCGCCGCCACCGCGCCACACGCACGAGTGCGCAATCCGCGCAGGTCACGATTGACGGCCGCGACCTCATCAACTTCGGCTCGAATGACTACCTTGGCCTCGCCTCCGACAAACGCCTCGCCGCCGCCGCCCAAGCCGCCGCTGAGCGCGAAGGGTGGGGCGGGGGAGCAAGTCCGCTCGTCAGCGGCCGCAGCCAATCGCACGCCGAACTCGAACGCCGCCTCGCCGAATTCGAAGACGCTGAAGCCGCGCTAGTCTTCCCCTCAGGCTTCGCCGCCAACGCCGGCATCATCCCCGCGATCGTCGACGATGGCGACGCCATCTTCGCCGATGCCAAAAATCACGCCAGCCTCATCGATGGCTGCCGCCTCTCGAATGCCACTCGCTTCGTGTATCCCCACTGTGGTTGCGACGCCCTTGAAATGATGCTGCGCGACGCGCACAAATTCCGCCGCCGGCTAATTGTCACCGACACGCTCTTCAGCATGGACGGCGACCTCGCCCCCCTTGCGCGCCTCGCCGAACTCGCCGCGCGCCACAACACAATGCTTCTCCTTGACGAAGCCCACGCCACCGGTGTCTTTGGCCCCCACGCCCGCGGCCTCGCCGACCAACTCGAATCCACCATCGCGCTGGCAGCCCCCGGCTTTGCCGAGGGTTCGCACACCGCTTTGTCATCCACCATCCGCATCGGCACCCTGAGCAAAGCCCTCGGCAGCGCCGGCGGTTTCGTCTGCGGCCCACAACCACTCATCGATTGGCTAGCCAACCGCGCCCGCACTTATGTCTTTTCGACCGCGCAACCACCCGCCAGCAGCGCCGCAGCCATCGCAGCGCTCGACATCGTCCAATCCGAACCCCACCGCCGCCAAGAATTGCTTTCACGCTCCGCAGACCTCCGTGGGCGATTACGCTCCCAAGGTTGGAACACCGGCCGCTCCGAAAGCCAAATCATCCCCCTCATCCTCGGCGACCCGAAACGGACGCTCGACCTAGCAACAAAACTTCGCGACGCCGGCTATTTCATCCCAGCGATTCGCCCCCCAACCGTTCCCGACGGCGAATCGCTCTTGCGACTTAGCTTGTGCTATCACCACACGCCAGAACTCATCGACGCTTTGACGGCCGACCTCGCCAAGCTACGATAACCGGCAACAGGGCAAACCAACTGGCCACTTGGAAGACGCGTCATGAAGCTGCCACACGCGATGGGATTCATCGCAATCACAATTGCTACGTCCACGTTTGCTGCCGAGCCGCTCGCCTGGCCCCAGTTCCGCGGCCCCAACGGTACCGGCATCGCCGAAGACCAAAAACCACCGACCGAGCTCGGTCCCGAGAAAAACGTGAAGTGGAAAGTCGCCGTCCCCAGCGGCATGTCGTCCCCCATCATCGTCGGCGACAAAGTGGTGCTCACCTCGTTCAATGACAACAAACTCTACACGCTCGCCTTCAATCGCGCTGATGGCAGCGAAGCCTGGGACGTCAACGCACCCGCCGAAAAAATCGAATCGTTTAACAAAGCCTACGGCAGCCCCGCCGCTTCCACCTGCGCGACCGACGGCAAGCACATTGTTTCCTACTTCGGTTCCTGCGGTTTGTTCTGCTATGACACCAATGGCGATGAACTCTGGCGACACGAAATGCCGCCCGCCGAAAC
>DATBAY010000383.1:0-18660 GCA_036271295.1 Lacipirellulaceae bacterium
CGGTAGGCAATGTCATAAACTTGGCGTGCTAACAAAAACGACAGCCCGACGGTCGCCGCCGATCCCAAGCCGATCGAACACAACACGGCAGGCAGCCGTCCCAGCCCCCGGCGTTCCAGGCGCTCCACTAGCGGACTGGCCAGAAAGCTTAACAAGAATGCCGTTGCGATTGGGATGAAGACCTGTCGGCCGAAAAAAAGTGCCGTCGTGACGACGATGGCCGTGACGACGAGGTCTGGCCGAGAGCGACGATCAGTCGTACTTCTTGCTTTCATCGGAAATCCTTTTCCAATCGTCGAATCTTCGCGCGCCGCATGTTCCTATCGGCAACGTAGCCATCCACCTCGATAAGGAACGTCGCAAGTCGTGTAGTTGGCTGGTCGGGAATCAGGCTGAACGCCAACTCGACCCTGATTACTTTGCGATCAGCCGGCGGCGACGCGAGTTCGCAATCACGCCCGATGCTTTCTGCGCGGAGCAGACTAGCATGCGATTTCCGAGAATGCAGGGAATGCTTGGATTTTCGCTAATGATTCGATCGACGAGCGGTTGTGCGAGCTGCATGGCGCGGGCATGCACGTAACCATCAACCTCATTGCCCAATAGTAACCGAGTGCCGTATTTCCGCAGCGTATCGTGTTGCAACGAGGGCAGAATGCGCTGCGTTACGTTTCGCGAATAAAGGCTAATCCGGAAACTCCAGTAATAATTGGCAAAAGATCGAACGACTCGCATAGGTCACCTTCCTTGGGTATCTAAGGGAATCACCAGCCCCGCGCGATACGTTGAGGTTGCAAATGCCGCGCCGCGCTTCTGAAAAGAGCGCGAATCGATTCGCCTGTCGAGATGGCCGATTGAGAAAACTGGGCGACTTTCGCCACGCTTAGTGCGAGTTACCTGGTGCCACTGCTGGCTTGCCCAGCAGTGCTCTTCCGCGATACTGTTGCGGCATGAACCCAAGAGACCCGGCGCGCTACGCGACAAGTGGTCCAACGGGAAGATGACCCCGTGAGACGCCCCTCTCGACTCGAGTTGCATTCGACATTCTCACCCGACTAACGAGCGTCAAGTCAGTCGAAGTGGGCTGCGATTTGCCCGGAACTAACTCGCAGTCTTCCAAAAAACATTGGGTGGCCAAAAGTAGGTGTGGACCTATGTACACATTATGCTACAATCTCCGTCACGCTGGAAACCATAGCGCACTCGCTCTTTGATAATTCGAAAATCAGTGCACCCAACCTGCCGCGGCGACCGTTCACGGCCAGTGTCGCGGAAAGCGTGCGCGCTTTCGGCAACTCGGAAAAAAGGCAGAGTTTTGGACCGCCGCGCGTGCTTGAGAGACAATATTCACTTGGGCTTGTAGAGCACGGCGCGCAGCTCAGCCTTGTTTTGTCGAGCAATCTGCGCTACGGGGCGTCCCAGTAACTCCGATTTTTGTATTAAAAAATCGTGTTCACTGATCTGAGACAATAATCGGCGCGCCGCCTAATCGCGACACGATACCCGCCAGCTAGTATTGCCGGCCTTGGCTCTGGATATACCGAGAGTCGCCACCCGTGGTGACTTGGTGGTAGTCGTCAGCCGCTCGGCTAAGCGATTGCTTGACTCCATAGGTAGCGCTGTCCATCAGCTGGCAGCCGCCGCCGCCGAAGACGAGTGCAATCATCAAGATGAGCAAATAGCGCCGCATGGTTCGCTACAACTATCGTCATGAACGGTGGGCGGGATTAGGCAAAGTTTGAGGTCGCGCAGTGAAGCAACGACAGCACCGCCCGCATCGCCGGGTCCGCAGGCTAAGACACCTTTTTGCGGCTGGCTTCAATGAGAGCGTTCCGCAAATCGCGCATCTTGATGGGCATCTTCGTCACCACGCGATGCTCGTTCGCTTGCGCGTGCTCCGCCCAATGATGATGGTTTTGATCGAGTAACAAAACCGTCGGCAATTCGCGCGTCGCCGGCTCCTGACCGAATCGGTTGAATGTTTCCAGCGCCGTCCGGCCATTAGTTCCAGTGGTAAACAGCACGACATCGGCCGCCTGCGGATCCTGATGAAACCGCGAGATAGCCCGCTCCGGATCACTCAGCACGAGCACTCGGTAACCGTTCTTTTTGAACAGCTCCCTCAGCATGTCTTGCATCTTCACATCGGATTCGACAATGAGGAGCTTGCGTGGCTGGCCTTCCGCATCGAGCCCCTCGCTGCTCTGCATTTCTTTCTCGCCAGCGCCGCGTCCTTCTTTCGCGCCTTTAACACGCTTAATGGCGAGCTTGAGTTCCACCAGCATGTCGCCCGAGGATTGATATCGCTTGTCGGGATCGAATTCGAGCGCCTTGTTGACGACCATCGTCAGCGGCAGCGGCAACGACGGAACGAGATCCAAGATCGGCTTGATGTCCTGATACCGCGCTCTGCCCGCCTGAGCTCGGTCGCGGTTATCCGGCAGAGCAGGGTGGGCCGTCAGCATCTGGTAGAAGATCGTGCCCGCAAAGTAAATGTCCGTTCGCGCATCGTCCTGCCGGCAGTTCGTGGCCCGTTCCAGACCCGCGTAGTCGACCGTCCGCCGGCTGAAGCCTTCCACATCGGCCGCTTCAGCACCTTGCACGCCCGCGAGACCAAAATCCACCAGCTTCGCTTGGCCTTCACTCGAAACGAGTACGTTCGACATCTTAAGGTCGCGATGCGTGACCCCCTGTTGCCACGCGTAAGTGAGCGCCGACATCACGCCGACCATGATCTCGGCCGCTTCGATCGGATCGAAGCGTCGTCCCGCCCGGTAAAACTCCCGCAGGTTACGGCCTTCGACAAAATCCATCACAATGTAGTGTGTGTAGATTTGGGAGTGAACCTCGTGGATTTCAACAATGTTCGGGTGCTTCAGCTTCATGCCGAACTCGCCTTCGCGGCGGAACAGATCGATGTAGAGTTTGTTCGGCTTGTGCGTCTTGGCGTTCATCTCCTTCGGGTTGCTCATGTTGCTGCGCAGCACTTTCACAGCGAACATTTTGCCCGTCTCTTTATGGACGGCTCGATAAACGCGCGCAAAGGTGCCGGCCCCGACGAAGTACAGGACCTTGTAGTCCCCATAAATGAACCCGGTCCGCGACTCGGCCTTCATCAGTCGTTCGAGTTGATACTGCGTGAGCAACTCGCGGCGGAGCAGGGACTGCTGAAACGCGGCCAGCGGCGGGTTCGTCGAGCCGAGCTCGCTCCACACGCTCTGCAGCTGCGCATTCTCAATGACGTTGACGTCGACCGCGCGCTGGGCCAGTTGTTCGGCGGTGGTTATCTCGGCCATGGAACGCTGTTAATGGGCGACCGCCGGTCGTTGCGGTCGGCTCGCAGATTGGAGGTTCGTTTTGAGTCGTCTGTGTCCCTGAAACGATTCTAGTTGCGAAATGAAACGGCCGACAGCCGTTGACTAGCTTTCAAATTCTTGCAAACGGAGTTGGAGCTCGTCGCGTTCGCGGCGAGTGGCTTCGACGTCGAACATGAGATACTTCATATCGAGTCGCAATTGGCTCAGCGCGTCCTGGACCATGCTCAAAATGCGTCGCCGCCGTTTGGTGCTCTCCACGACTCGCTCCAGGGCCGGCATAAGCTCGCGGGAGTATGCTTCGGGCAGGGAGTGGATCGCGGCGGCAAGTCGCAGGATGTCTGCTGGCAATTCTTCGGCGGGCGTGCTGGAAACTCGTTGGGTGTCGGCCATCGATGCTCTCTCCGAGGTGATGGCACCGTCAAAATGCACACGCTGCGCCACGCTCACCAGCCGCTCGGGCTTCATTTCACTTAACTGATTATATGGAAAGAACTTGCATTCGTTCAACAACTTGGTACGGCGCGTCCCCTTGGCCCGCGCGATGTTTACCGATCGCAACGAGTGCCCTGGTTCCGTGTCGGAAATGCTGATACAAGCTCACTTTAGATCGATTTCGACATTCGTTACTCGGGTGGCTTTTTCACCACATCGCAACCGCCGCATGGATCTTTGGGCATACGGGCCAATGTTTTCTCGCGGATGCAAACATTGGGCGATCTTGGCCGTGGCCGCTGTTTCCTACGTGGCGCTGCCGACCCTCGTTCGAGCCGCACCGGCATTTACATGCTCGTTCAACGGCCCTGATACCGCTTGGGAAATGCTAGATAACGGCGTGCCGGCCCGAGTTGTCCTACATGACTGCATCCCAGGCGGCGCCCGCGATGGCGACGGCATCGAGCGAATTGCCGTGGCGGCTACGGTTGGCCAATCCGTCATGCTGAAATGCACGGTCCCGGCCATGGCGGTCGTCGATGAGTTACAGGTTCGCTTGTGGGTTAAATCGAACCGGCCGAATATCCAGCTGGCCGCGAGGATCGCACTGCCTCGGTCCGTCGATCCGAGCGGGCAGGGAGTCGCGACCGCGATCGTAAAGGGGCAAGCGTACGATCAACCGGGCCGCTGGCAGCAACTCGTGCTGACCGAGTTGCCAAAATCGTTGGCGGCGCAAGTGCGCGTGATGCGCACGATGCAAAACGGGGCAGTCGATACGCACGAGGCGTATCTCGAGTCGGTCGTGATGATTGTGCCCGGCGACCCAAACGGCGTGGAGCTTGGAACCGACGAGTTGGAAGTGGAAGGTGTGCGCGTCGATCCGTCGAAGATGGCAGGACCCAGCAAGCCGAAGGTACCTGCCAAAGCGATCGGCATGGCGAAGCGCGCGCCGCGCACGGATAGCGCGATCCTGCGCGTGCCGACGACGCCCTCAATGGCCAGCGAAAAGGCGAACAGCGCAGCATCGCCGTGTCGGTTGCAAGGCTCGACGTTGATGGTTGAAGACAAGCCATTTTTTCCACGCGGGATTCAGTGGAACGGCGAGCCGCTTAAGTTTCTGGCGGAGCGTGGATTCAACGTCGTGCAGCTGTCATCGCTTCCTACGAAGGAACAAATTGCCGATGCGAAAAAGTTCGGGCTCTGGTTTGTGTGCATTCCGCCGCGACCCGAAGCGATCGCCAGTAGCGGCCTGGGCGCGACCGGCGATCGAGTGCTCGCGTGGAAATTAGAAGACGAGGCAATTGAGACCGATCCGGACTATGCGTCACGCTGGTCGGATACGATTCGCGAGCACGACGCGCTCTATGGGCGACCAATTCTGATTTCGCCAGATATGACTTGGGGCACCGCGGGAAAATCTGGCGATATTTTGCTCGCCCAGCATTCGCGGGTTAGCCGTTTGAGTGAGCCGGAATTTGAAACCTGGCTCAAAGGACGCCCGCGACTTGCGCGGCCGGGGACGCCCATGTGGGTGTCGCTCAATTCGCAGTTCGGCGAAGTCGTGCGAAAGCAAGCCAATGCATTGTCGCGAACGAACGGACCTGCGCCGGCCGTGGATGTTGACCAACTTGAGATGCTGCTCGAGGCCTCATACGTCTCGGGCGCGCGAGGGCTCGTGTTTCAATCGAATTCATCGCTCGCTGAACCAGATTTGGCGACGAGGAACCGAGCGGCGGAATTGGAACTGATCAATTGGCGATTGCAGCTGATGGAGCCGTGGCTTGCTGGGGGGAAAGTCGTATTCCGCGTGCAGTCCGTCGATGGTCAGTATGAAGGCGTCGTAATGCACTACGATCGGGCGCGGCTGTTGATGCCATTCGCAGCATCGGCTTCGTCGGCAGGAAAATTTTCCCGACGACCGTCCGCGAAAGAAGTGACGTTTGTCGTGCCCGGCGTTGCGGAATCCGCGCAGGTTTACGCGTTAACGCCAGTTTCCATTAGCGCGATCTCACCCCAGCGCGTCGCGGGCGGCACGCGGTTGACGATGCCTGCGGGGGCGAACGCAATGGTGCTGATGACCGAAGATCCGCAAGTCGTGCAGGCGTTGCGGCAGCGAATTGTTCGGCAAGCGAATCAAACGGCACGATTGCAACGCGATTTTGTCGTGGCGAGGGCTCAGTCGGTGTTCCAGATAGATCAACTGCTCTCGCAACTGAACTTGAAGCCAACGTTGAACGCTGCTGCGGCGGCATCGATGAACACGCAACTCGGGCAACTCGATTCGTTGCTCGGATCGGGACAGCTTGAAGAGGCGCAGACGGCGATGGACTCGATATCGGCCGAGGAACGCAAGATCGTGGCCGAGGAGCTGCGCGCGGCCGGCGTGACGACGGGTCTGCAAAGCAACGCTCTGGGATTGACCTATATCCGGTTGGCGGAGTTTGCGGTATTACAGCGGTCGTTTGAGAATTTGCGCGGCGGTGAAAACTTACTGCCAGGCGGCGACTTTGAAAACCTCAACGAGATGACACAGCTTGGTTGGCAGCACGTCGTTCATCCGACGGCAGGTGCCGGCACTCAAGCGATTCTCTCAACCGATCGGCCCGACCACGGATCCTACTGTCTTGAATTGCAAGCCGGCCCGCCGGCCGCCGGACAGATGTTAGACGTTGCCACGCCGCGCGTTTGGATCGTTTCGCCCGCCGTGGCGCTAGAAGGCGCGAAGACCGTCGAGATCACCGGTTGGGTGCGGATCGACAAACCTTTCAGCACGCCCGGCGAGGGCCTTTCAATCATAGATTCGTTGGGAGGACCAGAGCTGTCGATCGCGGTCGGCAACGCGTCGACCTGGCAGATGTTTCGCATGGTGCGGGCCGTGCCAGAGCCGACCGATTTGCGGCTCACCTTTGCACTGACCGGTGTGGGCTCGGCGAAAGTAGACGCAGTGATGGTTCGCACTTTAGAGCAATCCATTGTGAGGCGATTGCCAGGCGTGGGCGACACCAGCACAGCCCAGTTGCCCAGCATAGCGCCGGCGGCCCCTATTTTCGGTGTGCCGCCAGTGCGATAATGGGCGGCAACCGGGCTTTTTAGCGGTGCGGAGCGCGCGAAACTTACCATGCAAAGATCTGCGGAAAAACTACGCGCCGATGTCGAGCGAATTTGGCGCGCCGGCGTCGCCGCTGTTTTGCCGGCTCGCTTGATGCCCGAGCACGTACAAGTTGATGGCAACTGGTTGGTCGTCGACGATGATTCGTTCGATCTAACGCCCGTGCGACGGATTGCGATTGTCGGCGCGGGCAAGGCGGCTGGCGCGATGGCCGTCGCGCTGGAAAAATTGATCGGGCACAAGTTGCTCGCAGAGAAGGATGTCGTCGGCTGGGTGAATGTGCCGGCAGACTGCCTTGAACCGACCGAGCGTGTGCATTTGCACGCTGCACGGCCAGCGGGTGCAAATGAGCCGCGACCCGAGGGCGTTGTTGGAACTCGGAAAATCCGGGAAATCGTTGCGTCGTTGTCGGCGGACGACATCTGCATTTGCCTTTTCTCGGGAGGTGGGTCCGCGTTGTTGCCGGCGCCAATTGATCGGTTGCCACTGGATGAAAAAATACGGCTGACGCGACTGATGAGCGCGGCGGGGGCTAATATCGAGCAGCTCAACACCGTGCGGCAGCAGTTGAGTCTGGTGAAAGGCGGAAAACTTGCGCTCGATTGCACCGCCGGCCGACTGATTACGCTCGTGATTTCCGACGTGTTGGGTGATCCGCCGCAGATTATCGCCTCTGGGCCGACCGTGCCTACAACTAGAACGGCTGCCGACGCGCTCGCCATTCTTGAAGAGCTAAACTTGGCCGGAGATCTGTCGCTCAAGTTGTCGGTCGAATATCTCACTGGGCAGGTACGAACGAAGATGGAACAGAGGAGTCCAACAGCGCAAATGAGCTTTCACATTCTCGGCAACAATGCGGCTGCCGTGGATGGTGCGGGGGTTGAGGCGGAGCGATTAGGGTATTCGCATGCGATGATTGCCGCGACGAAGTCCGAAGAAAGTGCGGAAGAAGTTGGACGACATTTGGCCCAAATAGCGTCGAAAATGCGCGACGAACTCGGGCCCGACTGCCTAATCTCCGGCGGCGAACCGACCGTCACACTAGTAGACGAGGCGACGCGTGGTAGGGGCGGCCGGAACCAACAGCTCGCTGTAGCAGCGCTTACCGAGCTGGGCGACTGCCACGGGATTGCGATGCTCGCCGCAGGAACAGACGGTGAAGACGGACCGACGAACGCAGCGGGCGCCTTTGTGACGGAAGAAGTGCTGAGTGCGGTGAAAAAGAAAGGGCTTCGCCCGGCGGACTATCTCGCGCGCAATGACGCCTACACTTTTTTTGAAAACGCGAACGGGCTTTTTGTAACGGGACCCACTCGCACGAATGTGTGCGATCTAAGGGTGGTTGTCGTTACTCAGGATCAGTCCCACCACCATTGATCGGCGGCGAGCTTCTTGAGATCGATGCCGGCGCGGGCGTCGCGGACTTTCGCGCCGTCGTCCTGCAGCAAGTTAGTGGGGTCGACTGCTTCGGTCGGACGGATTTGAACTCCGCCGCCGACCGGAGTGACGAGCGTAGCGCCCTTCCAAATGCTGTTGACGGCCGACTCGACTTGTTGCGGCGGATTCAGCGTCTCGGTGGGGAACGCTTTCTCATCCGTGATCACCGACGGGGTCCATTTCGCCAAATCGTAGTAGTCCTGGCTTTGAATGAAGGCGGCGGATACCGCCAGGTCGATGCAGTTCCGCAGTTGAGCGTAGACCGGCGCCTGTTCGGCCAGCTTAGGATAAATCTTCGTGAACGCTTTGACGAACTGGTCGCTGGCGCGGTTGTAACGTAAAGATTTCGCGCGTGAACCGTCTTTGCTGACCGCTTCGTCTTCGCCGACGAGCTTTACGCCGTCGCCGACGAGCTGCATCGCCATCGAATCTTCGCTGACTTTCACGCACTGATAATTCGGCACAAAGTACCAGCGTTGCAAAGCGTTGCTCGCAACTTGCGAAGGGTTCGCGCGGTCGACATAGCTCTGCAGCCGCACGGGCGGTGTTTCCAGCCCGATGCCGATGAGCTTCATGCGATAATCGGCCTCGACCATGACTTGTGCGAAATGGGTTTTCGGCGAAATGCCGCCCACAGTGATGATTTGCATGCCGAGCTTTTCGCGCAGGCCGCTCACGATGAACTCGTCCTGGCCAGGATTCTGACGCGGGTCGCCGATGCGACCGCCGATTTCGCGCAGGAACTCGTGCATCCGCTGAAGACCTTCTTGCGTGGGATCGATCGAGCAGAAGATGAGCGGTTTTTTATTGGTCACTCCTTGCGGGAAAGCGCGGAGGGCGACGGCGAGGTCTTGCAGTTCAATCACGGGCCGGCCGGAGTCGATGCCTTGCATGCGGCCGGATGGAGCCTGGCCCCAAGCTTCGGCGGGGCCGGCGATTACGACGTCGCCCGACGCGGGGTAGCAAAAGACGTATTCCACCCGCGTGAGGCCGGCGAGGTTCTTCATCGTGTCGTCAATCTCGCGGCCTTCCGCGAGGCGCTGCTTCATGATGCGATCGAGGCGGGTCAATGAAATCTTCCGCAGCGGACTTCGATGCGCGACATTGCGATCGAGTTTTAGCATCGCTTCCTGGGCGCGTTGCCGCGCGAGGTCGCCTGTCGGATCGCTTTCGGTGACGCGATGGAGTACTCCCTCGGCATCGACGACGACACCCGAGCTCGAGCCGGCGCCCACGGTGTTCTGTGCCGAAGCGTTCTGAACGATCCACCAGCTGGCGGCGCAGAAGGCGACTGCGAGCCGCGCGGTTCGGCAGAAGATTAATGAGCGAATATGTGCAACGGGCCGAGCCATGGAAATACCTCGTGGGCAGCGAAATGCATTGTTCCGTGCAGGGACGCCGCGATTGGGCGAATTGGCCCCGTTGCGGAGTTTCCTGCTCTATTTATGCTAATCGCCCTGTTTTCCCTAAGCAACAAATTCGAGTTCGCGGATCGGGCTCTGCGGGGGAATAGTTTTCGGGCTGAAATGGAAGCGGCCAGTCTTTTCGTCGGTTCAGAGCATCCCCGCGATCCGCCGAAGGCTGAACTGCGAATAAAGGCCGATACAGACCGCATCATCGGCAAAATTGGGCATTTTTGAGGCAAAAAGTCAACGATCGGCGTTGCGTTTTGCCTACGCCGATCGCGCCAAGCGGTAAGTTTTAACAGGCTGGTTCATTGCGCGCGCCAAGTCGAACTGTCCGATCGTCGGCAGTTTACTTGGCCGCGCAATGCGTTTTCAGCCTCGCGGCAACGGTGGATGGCCCTCTTTCGCTGGAGTTGCGGTACAGAGGCTAACCAAAAATCGCTTTTATTAATGCCAAAAAACGGTCCAACTCGAGGAGTATTCGGTGCGATCGCAGTTGGCTGCGCGCTCGTTGCGAGCGGCTGTGCGGCATATCAAGGACCCCGAATTGATCCAACAGGTGAGAGCCTGTTCGTTTGGCCTGGCGCTCCGGTTGCTGCCGCACCCGGGTTAGCCCCGGTGCCGGTTGGCGCGCCGGTGGTGACGCCTGTCGCATCGCCCGCGCCAGCTTTTGCGCCTCTGCAGGGCGTTCCAGCGATGTCGCCGTCGACGCCGTTCGGAAATGTCACGGCACCACCGGTCTACTCCGATCCGCCCGGAATGGTTCCCGTGACCCCGCTTGTCGGACCTGCCCCGGGAATTGCGACTTCGCCGGCGCTACCGCCACCTCCGGCGGGTCCGGCGGTTGCACCGGGGGCTATTCTGCCGCCCCCGCCAGGCGTCGCGGTGCAGCCCGTTTTGCCTCGCGGTGCGGTAGCCCCGTACGGTAAAGATTATTTGCGCGTGGTGCCGGAAGGTCTCGTCGCCCCCGTGGGCAGCGAAATGCTCGTGAAGGCGGGCATCTTCTCGCCAGAAGGTTCGCTGATCAGCAACCAGCGTGTGGATTGGTCGATCAACCCGACGGGCGTCGGGCAATTCACCGAGCTCGGATGGCGGGATATCGGCCAGTTGTTCGGCTTCATGGAGGCTCCGCAGCGGATCGACAATTGGAACGCCACGAGCACGACGGCCGTCGTGCCAATCACGCTGAACACGAGCACACCGGACCCGAACGATGATATTCCAATTTACCGCGGCGAGGCGTGGGTCTCGCTGACGTCGCCCGTCGAAGGAACGAGCGTCGTCACCGCCATCGCGACCGCTTATAGCGAATTCAATCAGGCAACGTCGACGATTTACTGGGTCGACGCACAATGGTTCTTTCCCCAGCCAACGGTCGTCGAACCAGGTCGATCTCACACGCTCACGACCAGTGTCGTGCGCCGGACGGACGGCGCGCCACTCGCAGGTTGGATCGTACGATACGACGTCTCGGGCGGCGCGCTGGGGTATGAGGGTGGCAATTTCGTGGAGTCGGCCACCGATGCGAATGGCCGCGCGAGCATCGAAGTGACGCCAAAGGACGTAGGTGGAGGAACCACGAGTGTGGGCATCACGGTCATCCGGCCGCAGACGGCTGGGCCGGCAGTCATGCCACGACTGCAACTGGGGCGGAGCGTGACCACAGTCAGCTGGACAGGCGGCATGACCTCGGTGCCAATCGCACCCGTAGCGCCGCCGCTGCCGATTTCGGCCCCGCCGAGCGTTGCACCGCAACCCTCGCTGCCACCAATGGCTCCGCCGCCAGCTGCGAGCGCCTCGCCTTACACGCCGCCGCCGGCTGCGCCCGCCACTCCAAATCCATACGCGCCGCAGTCGGCGGCGACAGGTACGCCGCGGCTCGAGGCGAGCCTCCGGACAGTTAGTACCGATCAGATATCTGTCGGGGGCTTCGCTGCGTTCGAATTGACGGTGACCAATCGCGGCGAAGGGATCGCCCGCCACATTGTCATCACCGACCGATTCGATCACGGCTTACGCCATCCGAGTGCGAAACCGAACGAGTACACGGTTGTGTATTCGCAAATGAAGGATTTAGCGCCGGGTGAATCGCAATCGATTCCATTGACGTTCCAAGTTGTGGACGGTGGCCAACAATGCCACGAGGCGACCGTGACTGCCGACGGTGCAGAACCAGCGACCCAACGCGGTTGCATTACGGCCAAGCAGGCAGCATTGGAACTGAAGATCATCGGACCGCGAAGTCGGGTTGTGGGAGAAACGGCGGAATTCAGCGCGACAGTGAGGAACGTCGGCGATGTGGCCGCCACGAACGTCGAACTCGCAGTTCGTTGCGACGCCAATATCGCTCTAACGGCAGACCGCGATTTGCAACCGACGGCCGACAACGGTTTGGCAGTGAAGATCGACAGTTTGGCGGCGGGCGAGCGGCGGACGTTTAGCATGCATGGTCAGTGCCGCGGGCAGAGCAACCTCGCGTGTGCCAGAATTTACGCAACTGCCGACGGAGGCGTGAATCAAGCGGCCGAGGCATGCGTCGAGATACTGCCTCCCGCGCCGAGCGCGCAGGCGCCGGGGGCGGCAGCTCCCGCCGCGGCGTCGAACCTTCGGCTCATTGTGAGCGCAACAAAATCTTCGGCCCATGTGGGCGAGAAGCAGTTGATCAACGTAATCATCGAAAATGCCGGGCAGCAAATGGAAACAAAGGTTTCGATGCGAGTCGTGCTGCCCTCGGAGCTTACGCCCGATACGACGCAGATCCAACCTCCTGCCGATATGTTGCTTGAAAATGAAATTCGCTTCCCAACGATCAGCGAACTCCCGCCCGGACAACAGCAACAATACCTGATTCCCGTGACACCGAATCACGTCGCGCAGCAGTTGCGCGTTCGGGCGCAGATTTCGGCCACCAGTCTACCGACGCCGAAAACTGTGGAATCCGATGCGATCGATATTGCAACGGCCTCTCCGTAGCGCCGTGGTGGATTACAATCACTGGCATGCCCCGCTTTGTGCTGTTGTATCATCGCTGCCCGCCTGGTTACTCGCGTCCATCGCATTGGGACCTGATGCTGGAAAGCGGTAATATGCTTCGCGCCTGGGCGCTAGCGACGTTGCCTCGCGGTTGGCAAGCGGCCCATTTTCGGACGCAGCGTGAAGACGAGTGTCCGCCGCTGGCTCCGGGGAACGAAGTGGCGGCAGTTCAACTAGCCGACCACCGCCATGCGTATTTGGATTACGAGGGAGAGTTAAGTGGAGAGCGGGGAACAGTAATCCGTGTGGCCGAAGGCAGCTATCGCGTGCGCGGCGACGAGACCGAGGCCGGGCTCACGTGCACGATTGACGGCGATCTGCCGCAAAGCTTGATTACGCTACGTCGCGACGGTCAAACCGCGGAACAATGGGCGCTCGAATGTAAATTGGAAGAGCCGGGTTAATTGGCGTCAGCGTTGTTTTGCAGCGCCGGCCGGTGGGCAAGCTCGAGTGGCGAACGCACGTTGTGAGGAGTCAGCCGTAATTCATAGTCGTTTAAATTGATGCCACACTTCGCGCAGCCAGATGATGTGCGGCGAGCCGACGACGCCACATGTGGCCCGCGCTCTTTCCCGGTGTGGCCCGCGACATACAGCTGATTTTCATCCAGCTGAATGTCATCGACGTACATTTGCTCGTTTGTTCGCAGCTCGATGAGGGCTACGGGTTGGCCATTTTGTGTTGTCCACCGCACAGGCACCTTGAGCTTTTTGCACCCGTCGGCAAGTTCATCGGCTAATTGGGTTACAGGCAACGGCAGCGCGCCAGCCCGCACAGAGAGCAGGCGAATCGCAATGTCGCCTTCTTCGGTGAGCGAAATGGCTGCATCAACGGAGATTATTGTGTCGACGCCACCCGACGTTGTACGAAATCCAAGGGTCAATAAATCGCGGGCAATCGCGATGCGCGGGTCGCGAAAATTCGTAGGCAGCTGGTCGCCGGCGTTTTGCGCGAGCTGCGTCGCGAGCCAGCCGTTGATTTGTTCGGCTGTAAAAAGCGCCTGCCAGCGGCCGACTTGTTTGGCGTCGCTGTAAAGCGCAGTTGCGCGGCTCTCAAGCTCCCGGCCGCCGCGCTCCAACGCTTCGGGTTCAATCTGCAGGGCCTGCCGATAGAAAGGGCGGACCTGCCGCGCGGCGTAGAATGCCCCGCCGACTATCGCCAAACCCAATGCCGAAACGACGAGGCTACCAAGCGCAGCGATTCGAAGCTTGCGGGCCATTGTAATTATTCCGGGCCGGCACGCGGGGCTCGCGCAAAGCATGGCGGCAACAATAGACGGTGGTGAATGGTAGGAATGGACGGAATATGTGTCAACGTCGACCGAGCGAGTCGCAACGCCAGCAGAATTCGGCTAGCATGACGTCACACGCCGGCGGTTGGGGCGGTATCTGAGCCGCCATTGACCGACCGCTACCACTCACTAGAATGCCCCGTCCCACTCGCCGCGAACTTCGCACGCTCTGCTTTTTCGCGCAGACACCTCATTCGGTCCTTCATGAGTTCTCCAGTGACTGACATTACGCCGAGTTCCAACAACAGCGGGAATTGGGAATCGTCGCGGCGCGAGAAGCTGGAAAAGATTGCCCAATTGGGCCACGATCCTTGGGGATCCCGGTTCGACGATCACGCTGCGATTGCAAGCATTCGAGCGCGAGCGAACGAAATCGTGTTCAAAACGGAGGATGGCCGCGAAGTCGCGATGCCGGATACGGCGACCGCCGCAACGGATTTCGATTTCCGCAAGTGGCTGTCCGACCAGGGTCCCGGCGAAATGACGGGACCCCAAGTGCGAGCGGCCGGCCGGATCGTGTTGCATCGCGACAAGGGCAAGCTGCAGTTCATCGATATCCGCGATATGTCAGGGCAAATTCAGCTCTTCGTTGGCCAACAGCAAATCGGCGACGACTGGAACCTCGCGAAGTGCCTCGATTTGGGAGACATCATCGGCGTCGATGGCGAGCTTCGTCGAACCAAGACCGGCGAGCTATCGATCTTCGTGAGCCGCCTGACGATGCTCACCAAAAGCCTGGCCGCGCCGCCAGAAAAGCATCACGGACTGACTGACCCGGAATTACGTCAGCGGCAACGCTATCTCGATCTCACATACGGCGAAGGCGTGATGCCGCGATTTTTGAATCGCACCAAAATCATTCGCTCGATTCGCGAGACGCTCGCCGAGCGCGGCTTCGTCGAAGTCGAAGGCCCAACGCTGCATTCGATCGCCGGCGGGGCCGCCGCCCGACCTTTCAAAACACACCACAACGCGCTGGATATCGACCTCTTCATGCGGATTGCGCTAGAGCTGCATCTCAAGCGGTTGATGGTCGGCGGCATGGAGCGCGTTTACGAGTTGGGCCGCGTGTACCGCAATGAAGGCATCAGCCAGCGGCATAATCCTGAGTTCACAATGCTCGAGGCCTACCAGGCCTACGGCGACTATCGCTCGATGATGGATCTCACGGAGGCCTGCATTGTCGGCGCGATTCGCGCGACCGGTCAGCCGCTTAAGCTCAACTGGGGCGATAAGACGATCGACTTCACACCGCCGTTTGCCCGCAAGACTTACGACGAGCTTTTCAAGGAAGTGCTCGGGATTGATGCCAAGGATGTATCGGCCGTAGCCGGAGTCGCCACGTCCGCGGGTCTCGAAACAGCAGCCAAGCATCCTGACGTTATCAAGAGCGAGGTCTTCGAGGCCAAAATCGAAAAGTCGCTCGCCGGGCCAATCTTCGTAACCGACTACCCCGCCAGCATTTGCCCGCTCACCAAGCGCAAGGCCGATAATTCCGCAGTCGCCGAGCGGTTCGAGCTCATGGTTCACGGTATGGAAATCGCCAATGCTTACACCGAGCTGAACGATCCCGATCTGCAAGAACAGCTGTTTAAGACGCAACTCGCTGGCCTCGCCGACGAAGATTCGATGGCAAAGATGGATACCGACTTCATCCGCGCGCTACGTCACGGCATGCCGCCCGCGGGCGGGCTCGGCTTGGGCATCGACCGCCTGGTCATGCTGCTAACGAACACGCAATCAATCAGGGATGTGATTTTGTTTCCGCTGTTGCGGCCCGAGTAGCGCTATGGACTGGTCGCTTGAGCGACCAGTCCGAACGCGCACTCAGGCCTATTTCCCAAGGATGGGATTCAAATGTACAAACTGCTCCTCTGCTGGCGCTACCTTCGCACCCGCTACATCGCGCTCGCATCCATCATCAGCGTCATGCTCGGCGTGGCGACAATGATCGTTGTGAACGCCGTCATGGACGGTTTCACTCACGAGATGAAGGACCGCATTCACGGCATCCTTTCCGACCTCGTGTTCGAGAGCCAATCGCTCGATGGATTTCCCGATGCCGACCGGCGAATGGCGGAGATTCGCAAGATCGCCGGCGAGAATATCGCCGGCATGTCGCCGACCATCAATATTCCCGCGATGCTTGGCTACTCTTACGGCAGCCAGTACGTCACGAAGCAGATCACGATGATCGGCGTCGATGAGGCGACCTACGCGTCGGTCAGCGATTTCGGGAACTATTTGCAGCATCCCGACAATCGCAAGCAGCTAGATTTCAAACTCAAAGAGGGCGGCTACGATACGTGGGATCACCAGGCGTCTGATCGCAGCAAGGCTCCCACGCGCGAGGGCATGCAGAACGCCGGTTGGGAGATTCGCCGCCGAAAAGCGCGGTACTTCTCGCACGTTGCGGTACCAGACGGGTCGCTGATCAATCCATTCTCCGAGAATAAAACACCGTCCGGCGATGCTCCAGCTGGAAACACCGCACTCGCGGGCGGCCCAGCCGCATCGGAAGGCACCGAATTTGATCCGGCGAAAGATCAGCACACGGGATGCGTGCTAGGGATCGGCTTGTGCGGTTATCGCATGTCCGACGGCGCCGATGGTTTTCTCGCCTTCCCCGGCGACGATGTGGAAATTAGCTATCCGACGTCGTCAAAACCACCGAAGGTGCTCAGCGCGAAATTCACTTGTGTCGATTTTTACGAAAGCAAAATGAACGAGTTCGATTCGAACTTCGTTTTCGTGCCAATCAAGAAGCTGCAAGAACTTCGGGGAATGATCGACCCCTCGACCGGCATCGCCAATTGCAACGCGATCAACATCCGTCTCAAGCCGGGCGTGGATCTCGACAAAGTTCGCGACCTGCTGCGGGCAAATTTCCCACCGCAGCTTTATCGAATCAGCTCGTGGAAGGATAAGCAGGGCGCACTGTTGGCCGCCGTGCAAATGGAAACAGCTGTCCTTAATGTCCTGCTGTTTCTAATTATCGCCGTGGCCGGCTTCGGCATCCTGGCCATCTTCTTCATGATCGTGTTCGAGAAGACTCGCGACATCGGCATTCTGAAATCGCTCGGCGCCACAGGTCGCGGCATCATGTCAATCTTTTTGAGCTACGGTCTGAGCCTCGGAGTCGTCGGGGCAAGTGTCGGTTTGGTCCTGGGCTTGCTGTTCGTTCGCTACATCAACGAGATCGCCGACGTGCTCGGAGAAATCACCGGCCAGCGCGTTTTCGATCCCTCGATTTATTACTTCCAAAAGATTCCCACGATCATCCAATGGTGGACGGTCGCTTGGATTGTCGTGGGGGCAATGACAATTGCCGTTCTCGCCAGCATTCTTCCCGCGCGGCGCGCTGCGAGACTGCACCCCGTGGAGGCTCTACGCTATGAGTGATACTCTTCCGTCTTCGGCCTACGGCTCGCACGGCTTAAATCTAAGTAACATGCAAATCCCGTCCTCCACGCGCGGCCTGCTGCGCAATCCCGCCCATGTTGCGTCGCCGCAAACCGTGTCGCAATTGCTTTCGGAAGCCGTCGGCGGCCGCCGCGAGATTCTTGCGGCCCATTACGTCCGCAAGAGCTACCGCAAAGCCTCGCTGGTGATTCCCGTCCTGCAGGGTGTCGAGCTTGCGATTCAAGCCGGTGAGTTCGTTTCCATCATTGGCCCCAGCGGTTGCGGCAAGAGCACGCTGCTGCATTTGCTGGCGACGCTCGATGCGCCAGACTCCGGTGAGATTTGCTTCGAGGAAAATCGCATCGACAACCTCGTCTCTGCCGGTCGCGACATCTTGCGCAACAAGTACTTCGGCATGGTCTTCCAGTTTTATCACCTGCTGCCGGAACTAACGACGCTCGAAAACGTGCTCGCGCCGGCCATGATCGGCGAAGGCGTTCTTGGCTATTGGGCACGCCGCCGGGCATACAAGGAGCGTGCCAAAGAAATGCTCGAGCTGGTCGGGCTCGGCCATCGACTTAAGCACAAGCCACGCGAGCTTTCTGGCGGCGAAATGCAGCGCACCGCGATCGCTCGAGCGCTGGTTGCACGGCCACGCGTCCTGCTGGCAGACGAGCCCACTGGGAATCTCGATAAACACACGGGCGAAGAAATCATGGCGATCCTCCGTCGGTTGAATCGCGAGCAGAATCTCACTATAGTCATGGTGACGCACGATTCCCGCATCGCCGCCCAGGCCGACCGAACCGTCACCCTCGTCGACGGCCGCGTCGTAGCGGCGTGAACCCGATCCAGACAAATTCTGTCTTGGAGAATGGAAACGCACTCGGTATTTCTGAAATCTAAGAACCAACCACAGAGGACACAGAGTGCACAGAGAAATCAAATCATCATTTGGTTTTTCTTCTCCGTGCTCTCTGTGTCAACTGTGGTAAATCTAAACGGCGGCCATGTCGAAACAGGTTTACATCAGCGGCAAGTTTGTCCCGCAAGAAGACGCCAAGATCAGCGTCTTCGATCACGGCCTGCTATATGGCGACGGCGTGTTCGAAGGCTTGCGCGCGTACGGCGGCAAAGTCTTCCGTCTCCAAACGCACATCACGCGCCTGTACGAGTCGGCAAAGGCTATTTGGCTCACGATTCCGATGTCGCAGGAGCAAATGTGCGATGCCG
>DATBAY010000384.1:0-3126 GCA_036271295.1 Lacipirellulaceae bacterium
ACATAAGCAGTGTTGTGACGTCGTTGGACCGTGCCGCGTATCTGACGCTCAGCGGCTGTACCGCCCTCTTCGATGATCTGTTGAAATTCATCTAGAATTACGGCCGCTCGCCGACCGGCCGCCGCAGCCATTCTGTCGATAATATTGAGCACATCGGTCAGAAGCGGCAGACCTTTCGTTTCCGGTTTCCCAGCTGTGCCCAGAGTAATGCCTAACATCTGATCTGCGAGATCGTAGTCCACCTGAGGTTTGAGTTTGGACGCAAACCGCTTAATAGCCTCGCCCGCTTTTTCGAGGGTTGGAGTAAGATTTTTGGCGGCACCGGCCAAAAGTGCCTCGGCGAGGTGGCCCAAACTTTCGTAGACCTCGGCGTCGTAGCGCAGGACCGTGATGCCGGAATCACTCAGTTTTTCCTCGGCAGCGGCCAGAATTGAAGTCTTGCCGTAACGGCGCGGCCCGATGAGGAATAACTTGCCGCCGTTCTCTATAGTACGAATCACCAAGTCGAGTTCCAGTTCGCGATCGATCAGGGCTGATGCTTTCAGTTCTCCGCCGAACTCGAAGGGGTTTTGCCGCGAGGGGACGGCCGGCATGGCTTTTCCTGGAAACGAAGGTGCGATTGGTATAATTCACGAAGCGTGATTCACAAAACGTGAATCGCGTATTGTGAAATTATCGCGAGACAACACCGGGCGCCGGCATGGCCGATTGCAGGCACTTGGCACGCATTGAGACTGTGGGGCTGGACGACCAGCCAAGTCGCGTCCTAAGACAACGCAGGCAAACGCCAGGCCGCGAAAAAATGGAGCGGGCGATGGGAATCGAACCCACGCCGAACGCGCTTTCGAGCCTTTAAAACAAGCGGTTTGGGGAGAATGCTATGCCAAGTGTGATTAGCGTGTGAAATTTGGCGGTATGTGGGGCAACGCAGGGACACGTGTGACAACTGTCGTGACTTTTGATGCGCCAGTCGGCATTGCGCGCCGCCGCGCGGTTTACAGATCTATTGCTTGACGTCGGTTTGCCGCGTTGGGTAAATTGCTGGCAGTGCGCTGCTTTGGCGCCTCCCGTCCGCGGCAAGGGATCATCCCACAAAGCTAGTACTGCGCGAGAAGACTACCTTCTTTCAGCCTGATTGAGCGGACTACGGCACTGAAATGAAAGGAGGTCTCATGACCACTCAATTGATGCTGCCCGCGCATCCCGACTTAAATCACTTGAAGAAACAGGCCAAGCAGCTGTTGCGCGATGTACGGGCGCAACAGGGCGAGGCGCTTCAAAGCATTCTTGCCTTCCATCCCCGACCGGCTGATTTTGTGAGTTTGCGCGATGCCCAGCTAGCAATTGCGCGAATGTACGGCTTCGTTGATTGGGAACGGTTACGTAATGAGGTAGAGCTGCGGCATCTGCGCGCCAGCACCCTTAAGGAGCGAGCCGAGCGCTTCATCCGCCATGCCTGCCTCAGTTACAACGGCGACGATCAACCCTGGCGGTTTGAACGTGCCGCCGAGTGGCTTCGCCAAATGCCGGAGATATCCGAGGGTGATTTTTACTGTGCGCTGGCGGCCGCCGATCATCAGAGCGTGACAGCCTTTCTGAGCGTCGATCCAGCGCTTGCGAAGCGCAACGGTGGACCGCGTAATTGGCCACCCCTGATGTACGTAACCTACAGTCGCGTCGAGCAAAACAAGCAACACTCATTGGCGGTTGCCAACATGCTGCTCGAATTCGGGACCTCACCGGACTCGTATTCCACGGACCCCATTGGGTTCACCGCCCTAACTGGCGCTGTCGGTGGAGGAGAACGCGGCCCCATCGCTTGCCCTGAGCATCCTCTTGCGCAGGAGCTGGTCATGCTACTGCTCGATGCCGGCGCCAATCCGAATCAGAGTCAAGCGTTGTACAACACCATGCTCGGTGAGGATTTGGGCAAGTGGCTGCGTTTATTTGTGCAATACGGGCTCAAGGCCGGCGATCGGGCCAATTGGAGCGCCGACGATGAAGAACCGATTTTTGATTTCCTGCTGTGTCACGAGGTAGCTAACGGCGATCTTGAACTGGTTCGCTTCCTACTCGAGCGTGGCGCCAACCCCAATGCCGTGAGCCGCTACAACCACCATTCCGTCCATGCCGTTGCTCGGTTGACCGGACGAACCGAGATCGCCGCACTGCTCGAAAAGTTTGACGCACGAGTTGAGCTTCTTGGCGTCGAGGATCGTTTCGCTATTGCACTTCATCAGCAGGACAAAAGTCTGGCCGCGGACATGTTGCGGCAGCATCCGCAGCTGCTGCAGAACATCGAGCTGCTCAGCAACTGCGCTATGTCCGATGTAGATACCTGTCTTTGGTTGGTGCAGCAGGGTTACGACATCAATTGTCAGAACCATAGCGGTCAGACAGTGCTACACCGCTACGCCTCGTGGAAGAAGCCAGAGGAAGTCGCGAAGCTGATAGCGCATGGCGCGGATCCGGATGCGAGGGAGAAGAACTGGCATTCGACACCTCTAGGGATCGCCTTACATCACCATCACTGGCCGGTGGTCGATGTCTTGCTGCCGGTCACCCACAATCTCATGGACATGTGCCGCGTGGCCGATGCGGAGCGTGGCGAAGAGCTGCTGGCTCAAGATGCCACCCGGGTATTTGAGCGCACGCCGATGGGTAATACCGCGCTACATGTCGTCAGTCAGGCTAAGCAAGATGATCCCGACTTCGATGCCAGTGTGGCGACCATCGAGATACTGTTGAAATACGGTGCCGATCCGACTGTTCGCAACCATGAAGGCAAGACACCAAGCCAATGGTATCGCCAGCTTGGTATGGATGAAGTGGCAGACTACATGGCGGAGCGCTTTGGCACCGATTGAGCCAAACGAAACGAGGAAATGATCGCGCAAAATCTATGCGCAACGAGCGTCTTTTTTTGTCAAAGACGCTGAGTGCTCGCTGCGCTTCACCCAAAGTCTGCGGACTGGATAGCGGCCGCTCGTGACTGTCAGCAATGGGTCGATGACGGACATCGAGAACGAGCTCGACCAAGAAGCCGAACGACGCATTCGATCAAATGAACTGTAGCCGCGTCGAGACTGTGGGAACTGGACGATGAGCTGAGCCGCGTCCTAGGGC
>DATBAY010000385.1:0-12902 GCA_036271295.1 Lacipirellulaceae bacterium
CGACTTGTCAGTGTCTGGCTTGACGGGGCCGGGGACCGCTTTGTTAATTGCTTCAGCCATCGTGTGAATTGATTCCGCGAGCCGCAAGTCAACTGTATCCTTACTTGCCGCGCCCGTAACCACTGGCTTGATCGCCGCCAGGACGGCATCAACTTTTTTCTGGGACTCGGCTGGAAGGGAAGCCTTCACCTGCTTGAGAGCAGTCTGTAAATCGCTGAGGCGCGACAATGTAATCCGCCGCTGAAATGCATTCGGATCACTACTGCTGCTGCTTCCAGGGCCGAATGACTCCGGGCCACGGCCCGGCATGGCAGCCGACATACCGCTCGCCCCGTGCTCCTGAAAGTCCTGGGCACGTTGATCTTCGGCCGCTCCGACATCGCGTGCTAACGCGAACAGCGGCGCCGCCGTCCCTGCGTCGTCTAACTTAACATCCTTGTAAGTTAATTTTTCGACAAGCGCTGCTGCTTCGCAGCGGTCATCGATCGATTTATTGGTTGTGGCTAGCTGCATGATCGCGTTGTGAACTGCGTTCTTGTCGCCGAGCGTACCGAGCTTTACAAGCGCGCTGGCTGCCCGCAGCCGCATCCAAGCATACGTGTCACGGTCCATTTCCTGGATGGGCTTGGGCTCCATAACCAATTTCAACAGGGCGGCTTGCATGGCCGCTTGAGCTTCGGGAGAAAGTGATTCGTGAAGTTGAGCATGGCGTTCCAAACCAACCAGCGCTCCTAGAATCACCGGTGGCGGAAATCGGTTTCCTTTGGTCGCTTGATCTACGACGCCGGTGAGAGCCTTCGTCGCAGGTGCGAACGGCTTGGGCGGCTGGCGACCATCGGGCGAGTACTGATCATCGAGCATTCCGATTACAAGAATTGCGTTGTAGCGGGCCGCAGGATGACACGACGGATTTTCGGCGCTCACGATTTTTCCCATGTAAGCGAATGCGAGCTGCGTCAGATCATGCTGCAGCGCCGGATCGGTACTCTTCCAAAGAATGTATTTGAAGAGATCTTCGCGAAGCTTACCGATTTGGCCGAGTTTGTCTGGCTCGGTACGCGTCATTGCCGGGAAATGGTACTTATTGAAGTACTCCGCGAACTTATCTTTGTTGGCCTGGTAGGTGGCCGGATCTTTGGCGCACTGCTGCGCCATACCCCAGAATCCTTTGGCTCCTTTCTCATCGACCGGCAGCGTCAGGTATTCCTGTGCTCTCGTCGCGCTAACCAAAGCCGCTGCGACAAGTGCGAACGAAATTGCTGCACGGCATAACGTGGCTGAGCGGAATAAATGCGTCAGGAATCCATGCGCGAACCGCATCGGTGCTACCTCAATCTGATTTCCTGCTGAACGACTACAGCCTGACCGGCTCCGTTCGAATCAGCCGATACATAAGATAAGTAGGCGCACGTGTTTGCGCCTATTATCACTGTATCAACGGGCCCGGGCTCATTCAAGTTTTCGCCGGGTGTATCCCGGACTATTACCAAGGAGATATGCTGCGTTTCGCCGCGAAACTGGTGGCAAATGGGAAACGTGAATCCTCCCCAGAAACCTTGGTCGCATATGACGCTTCTGTATTACGATCCGCAGTTTCTCGCCCACGACACCGGGTCACATCCGGAGCAACCCGAGCGCCTGCGGCATATTATGGCGAGGCTCGAACAAACCGGATCCGCGGCAAACTGTGCTCGGCCGGATTGGAAGCCAGCCGCGCGGGCGCGTGTCGCGCGAGTTCACCTGCCCGAATATGTCGATCATATCGCTCGAATGGCAGCGAGCGGCGGCGGTCAACCCGACTCAGATACGGTTGTCAGTCTTCAATCCTATGACGTAGCCCTGCTGGCCGCGGGCGCTGCTTGCGATGCCGTCGACCGCGTGATCGCCGGTGAATCCAAAACGGCGCTATGCGTTGTGCGACCGCCAGGGCACCATGCACTCGCGGATCGAGCGATGGGCTTTTGCCTGTTCAACAATATCGCGATCGCCGCTTGCGTAGCGCGAGATGAATATCAACTAGATCGCGTGCTAATTGTTGATTGGGACGTGCATCACGGGAACGGCACGCAAGACGCGTTCTACTCGGACGGCCGCGTAGGATTTCTTTCGAGCCACCGCTGGCCGTTCTACCCGGGCACTGGTGATGTCGATGAAACAGGAACCGGCGACGGACTTGGGGCGACTTGTAACTTGCCAATTGCATTTGGAACGCCGCGAGATATTTATCTGGATCGATTTACCGCGGCGTTGGATGATTTCGCGGCGCGGATCCGTCCGCAGATCGTGCTCGTTAGTGCGGGGTTCGACAGCCATCGTACCGACCCCGTTGGCTCGCTGGGGCTGGAGACCGAAGACTTTGCGAAGCTGACAGCGATCGTAAAGGCAGTAGCCGGCGTGCACGCAATTGGGCGCATCGTCAGCATTTTAGAGGGCGGCTATAACCCGCCTGTGCTCGCGGAATGCGTAGAAACGCACTTGCGCGGACTAATGGATAGCTAGGCTCGACACTTATTGGTCGCCGAACACCCGGGTGCTTTCTTCGCGACGAATCGGATGGTCGAGATCGTCCGTATTGACCGTGACGACAATTCGCTGGTCACCAGGCTGCAAACCTTGGGCGCGAACGTGAAAAACCGTGTCGGCCTTGGGACCCAGTTGCTGCAACGGATCGAAGATTAGTTTGCCGTCTTGCAACCGATGATTCGATTCGCCTTCGGCCGAAATCACCTTCAGGCCTGGCGGAATATCAACGGCCACTTGAACGTTCGTGGCTGCCTTGGTGCCTTGGTTCACGACGCGGATTTCGTAACTGGTTTCGCCGTTGACCTCGATCGGATCTTCGCTGTCCTTCACTTCGAACATGATGGCCGCGAGGCCTTCAACAGTGATGTCGCGTTGCTTGCGGTCGATGAGTCCTTGCTGCGCGTGTCCTTCGACTTGCAGCGTTTGCTGTCCCGCTTCGGTCGGCATGGCAACAAGCTCCACGGTGCCCTTTTCGCCCTTGGGCAGTTCGGCCAGGCTCCAGTAGACAGCGTTTGTCGCGGCGTCATATTCGCCCATGTTGTTGGCGCGGACGAAACGCAGACCTTTGGGAAGTTTCGTCACAATTTGGACGTCGTGAGCCGCTGCTGTGCCCGGGTTCTCGACGCTCACTTCGTAGGTCGCCGGCCGTTCCAAGTAGCGGCGCTCTGGACCCGTGATTCCCACGCTTAACCCTGGCGCGATCACTTCAAATTCAACTTGTTGCTGAACCTGCAAATTCCCATCCGCTTTCGCAGTGAGCGTGTTTACGACTTTGCCCGCCTTCTCGGCCGTGAGGACTAAGTCCAACTCTCGCGTTTCGTTGGGATGAAGCGTGCCGAGCTCGAACTCCAGCGACGGTCCGGCCACATGCTTCACATTCGGTGGCACGTTTTCAAGCAGCATGACGCTGGTGGCGTCGCCGCTGCCCGGATTGCGGACTTCAATTTTAATGTGCTGCTGATTGCCGACCATCACTTCGTTGGCGGCCGTCATGCGGATTGCCAACTGCGGCATCGTGCAGCGAGTCTTCACGCTCGCCGAGGCGTTGTACGAAACGGTCGCGACGCTGCCAATGTCGCCTTCCGTCGTCGGCATGAGTTGCATTTCGACAGTACGATCTTCGCCGGGCGAAAGCTTACCGATTTGCCAGCTGATGTGGCTGCCTTCGGTCGTGGCATTCGGCGAGGTGCTGATCAGCTTTGTTCCCTGCGGAATCTCGTCGCGAATGACGACACCATCGGCGGATTGAGCGCCGGCGTTGCGGATTTGCACGACGAACTTGGCCGTTTTGCCGACTTGGATTTCAGGCGGAGCGAACTTCTGAATTACGAGTGTCGGTTGTTGCACTCCTTCCAGCGCCTTCTCGCCCGGCTTGCCAGTGCCTTCGCCGGCTGGAATCGGTGTAACGTCGTTGTTTCCGCGACCGTACGCGCTCGGGGTGGCGCTCATGCGATTGTCCTGGTTGGACGGATCCATCCGCGTTTGCGACGGCCCACCCTGTATATGATTTGGCATATCACGATTGAGCGAACTTGCGGTGCTCGAACTGTCGAGTGGTCGCAAATTGCCGTTTGAGGTCTGAGAATTTGAATGCTGGGGGAGCGTGCTCACCCGGCCCGATCCGTCATCGGAGCTGGAGCGAAGTGGCTCGATTGAGCCCGGTCGTCCGTTGGCGGACGTGCCCGGTTGCTGTTGGTTGTTGAACGGAGTGAGTGCACCGTTGCTTGGAGCTGTCGGCTGCGCGGCGCGAACTTGCGGTGTCATGTCGCCATAGCGATCATTCGCGCCCACGACCTGAGCAGTGTTGCCATTATTGTTGAAGGCTTGCTTCGCGCGCGTTGCCGTCGCTGAAATATTTGCCGGCTGCGCCGGGACAGCCAAGGGCTTCGGTTCTGAAGGAGATTTCGCATCGCCGGCTACGGTATCAAACGCTGAATTCAAGTCCACCGCTGAGCTGCTCGCGCGCAACGCGGCGTCGTCCTTCGGTTCTTGACCTCGTGCGATCGGTGCGTTTTCGGCGACGGGTGCTGCGGCGACTTTCGGTTCATCCTTCGCAGCTGCGTCTTCGTGCGACGCTTCTTTTGCCACTGAATCGGAAACCGCCAGCGTGGGCTCGGCTGCTTCGCTCCTCTTCTTGTCGGTGTCGGCAGCCGTTGGTTCTGCACGAGCGATGATCGGTGCATCAGTGTCCGACTTATCGTCCGACGTCACGCCAGCCTTACTCGACTCAGTCTCGGCTGCCTTCGCTGGTGTTGACTCTGCGACAGGCTGAATCGCATACCGATCTTTGGATTTTTCAGCCGGCTTGTTCTCACTTTCCGCGGTTTCGGGCTGCGCCGAGCGCGCGATCGGGCTGGATTCGCTCGCGTCAGCGGGATGTAGCGAAGATGGGCCGCCCCAGGCGCTCGCGACGGCGTCCAAATCGGAGTTCGACGCCGCTTTGTTGTGCTGCAACCAGCTCGGCAACGTCGTGCCGCGCGAGGTGTAGTAGTACGCGCCGCTGCCGCTGGAAGCTAGCACGGTCGTACCCAAAAACAGCTTAGCAAGCGTTCGCATCTTTCCGGCCATATTCGCGTACCTTGACTGAAGGCATTCAAGACTTGAGACATCGCGCTTGAGGCGCGCGGTATTGCGGGCCGATAAGTAGCAAAACCAATCCGGCGTTCAAAGGGCAGTTCGCCGGTTGGTGTGGTCAAGGCGTCGTGGATTTGCTATATCCCACGCCGCGCTGCGGCCACCACTCATCTTGGAAGAGGACGTCGGTCATGCTCAACGCACTTATCTCGCTGGCAACTGCCGGAATTTCTGAAGCTGGTTCTTTCGACATTGCTGGCTTCAATGTCGTTCATCAGCATGCCGCCAATCCGCTGATGACGCCCGAAGAGCCCACGACGCTAGCGTTAGCAGCCGTTGGAGCGGGACTGATTGCTGCCTATGCGGTGGTCAAGCGCATTCAACGCCAGCAAGTACCTGCCGCGACGATTTTGACCACTTCCGGACGGCAGATCGCTCCGCAACGGTCGAAGCGCGGTGCGGCGTAACGCCGACCTACTTGCGACGAACGCGCAACTAGAGCACTTTTAGCAACGGTGTTCCGATGGGTGGCTGGGGCAACGCCCTGGTTCTTCGCAATCCTGTGGGGCATTGCCCTAGCCACCCAGTACGAGAACTTGAAAAACGCTCTAGACGTTTCGCTCGGCGAATTGTTTTGCTTGAGTGGCAATATCGACGCCGACCAGTTGGCTCCAAGCGGTGAGCACGCGCTGGTAGATGGGACCCGGTTTACCGTTGTGAATCGGCTTACCCTCACACGCCACGATCGGCAAAACGCAGATTGAAGTGCTCGTCAGGAGCGATTCCTCCGCATTGCAGAATTCGTCCACGCTGAAGGAACGCATCGCGAACGGAATATTCAACACCGTGGCCAACTCTTTCAGCACACCAAGGCTGACACCGGCCAAGATGTGCTCCTGCGGTGGCGAAATCAGACCTTCATCCTGGCGATAGATAACGACATTTGCCGTCGTGGTTTCGGCAACGTGGCCGTTCTGGTCGAGCACAATCGCTCGGGCGCCGGGCTGTCGCGCGGCTGCTTCGCGATCGGCCAGGTAGTAGTGCATGCGGCTCCGGCACTTCAATTCGGCAGGCCAGCAGTTTGATGGCACCTGGCGGTGGCTGCTGATAACGACAGGCACGCCGGTGTCGAATTGGGTCGCCCACTGGCGAAAGGGTAGGGGGGAGCCGTAAACGCACACGGTCGGTCGACCGCCGCCGGAAATGCCCGGCGTGGCAAATGCTCCAATTCCCCAATCGTCGTCGGCATCAATGAGGCCCGCGTTGCGTCGCGCGAATTCGAGAATGGCTTGCCCGATTTCGTTTGCAATCGCATGGCTATCGATGCCGACGATGTCGAGCGACCGGCGCAGGCGGGACAAGTGATCATCAAGACGAAATACTTGGCCGCGAAAAGTGCGCAGCCGTTCCGTGACGGTGGCGCCAACCATAAAGCCAACATCGTCGATCGAGAGCAATAGTTCCGCGGCCGGAACCCACTTACCACTGAGATATGCTTCGCCGCTGCTCATTCACGCAGTATAGCGCGTGGTGCCGCGAGCAGTCAGGGGCCTGCCGGCGCGACGCACTTAGAACCCGACCTCAACCGCCGTTGTGAACTTCAGCCAGAGCGGATCCGGCCGTGTATTCCCAAATGAGACCGGCGTCGCCAGGCGCGCAAAGATATCGCATCAGCAAGTGCTCGGAGCCGACCGAGCAACTCACATCGCGGTTGACGATTTTTTGAGCGTATTCCGGGCTGATGCAAGTTGGGCCGCACAGTCCCAACGCTTGCGGGCCGCATAGGCCGGGTTCGATGAAGCCGTAGTATTTCATCGCGGAATCGTCGCAATTGTTAATAAGGCACATGCGGCTGACTTGTGTCATGGCGAGACCGTGGTACTGGCCAGGAGCGAGCCAATACGAGTGCAGTGCGCTCGCCATCAGAATAACGCTCATTGGCGGACGGTCGGGGTGCACATGTTCGCTCAGGCAACAGCATCCGCCCAAGCTGCCGCCGGCGAGCACGTGTAAACTGCCGGTGACGATGCGAGCGCCGAAGCTGAAACCGACGAGCGAGAGGGGCGTTTCTGTGGGCATCTGATCGATCAACCAAGCGAGTTCATAGCCAGCCGGGCCGGTGCGAGCCGCCTTCACACGGATATCATGCAGCAAACCGGGGACCTTCGAAGATGGCCACGAGAAAATTACAAAGCGAATAGGCGGGGAATCGCAGCCGTGCGAAATCATGCGGCGATAAACGGCCAGCCCTTCGCTCTTCGCATCCCACGGCGAGATTTGATTGCCATGAACAAAAATCACCGTCGGAACGGTGGGATCCAAGCTAAGAAACGATTGCAAATCACCGGGCTGCCAACAGCGACAAGCCGTATTGTCGGTGACGGCATAATTCTCGACCAGGATGCCGTCTCGCAAAGTTTCGGAATCGCAACACCCGCACAAGTTGCGGGTGTTGATCACGACGATTTGATCCTGCGAACGCACACCGTTGCAAAAGGCGTTGTTGCAGTCGCCGTTGGATCGAGCAGCGACAGTTGCGACGGCAATTCTATTTGAAGTGGCGACCGGCGCTCGCGAGGCCAGGCGCGCAACGTCCGAATTCTTCGCTTCCTTTTCCGCGGCGACGGAACTCACCGCTAATAAGCTAGCGCCGATTGCCGCAGTGCACAGGCAACGGATTAACCGCCTTAATCGGTTAACCCGCAAACTCGTCGCAACCGTTGCCGTGCTGCCAATCGCCATGAGTCTTACAGACCTATCCGATCGTTGGATTTAGTCAGGTTGTACGGCCGCCGTCGAGCCCTACCGCGTGGCAAGCTGTGCTCGTTGCGAAAGATGAACGTCCTGTGCGGACAGATCATCACCCGCATTGAGTGTTTGTTGAAAAAAATCAGCGGGTGCGTTTGCACAACGCGCCCGGCAATGTAGAGTTGCTCAGCCTGCCGTCTCGACCGCCTGGTACGAGCAATAACTGAATCGACAAGCTGGCACCCATACGTTGGCAAAAAGCACTCTTGCAGTTTGCCGTCGTATAACCGTGCTAAGTCGACACCCACCTATAGTGTCTGAATCGGATATTCAGACTACGCGACCCAAGCAGTAATTCCCGGACTGCTTTGTGAGGAGACACAAATTATGAAAAGATTACTGGTTTTGCTGGCCGTAGCGATGCTGCCTGCAGCCTCCGGCTGCTGCTGTGCTCGGCTGTGCCCGTTCTGCCCGTGTAACTGGTTTAGCCGCGGCCCTGTTTGTGCACCGGCATATCCGGCTCCAGTGGCTTGTGCTCCGGCTACGTATGTACCGTCGCCGTGTGCCCCGGCTTATGCTCCTGCGCCTGGCCCGATTTCGCAATTGGCTGCTACGGTGATGCCACAGTATGTGGCCCCGCCGATGATGCCGGGAGCGGCCCCGTGCTACGCGGCTCCAATGGCAGCCCCCAATTGCTGTGCGGCTGCTGAGCCCGCCTGCGGTTGCGCTGCTGCCGCCCCGATGTATGCGAACGCTTATCCGGGCTACGGAAATAGTGGTTACGGTGGCTATGGTGGCTATGGTGGCTGCAGCACCTGCGGCGGCGGATACCCGGCCTATGGCTACGGTGGTTGCAGCTCTTGCGGCAGCCCGTGCATGAGTGGTTGCGGCTATGGTCCATCGATGGACTGCGGTTGCAGCTCGTGCGGCGGCGGCAGCTCCTGCGGTGAGTGCGGCGGTGGCTGCAGCTCCTGCGGTGGTGGTTGCAGCTCCTGTGGCGGAAGCAGCGGTTGCAGCTCCTGCGACGGCGGCGCACCTGCCCCGGCAGCTACGCCCGCTCCGCCTGCTAAGTTCGATCCAACGCCCGCCGCGGGCTGATCCCCGAAACGAACAATCTGAAAAAGCACGCGACAAGCGGCAACCGATCCCCGCCCTCCCATAACGGACCGCTCAAGTCGCGAAGGGGTTGAAGTCGTCCGGGACTTTCAACCCACTTATAAGCCTCGCTCGGCTGCACCATCCTGAAGGCAGCCGGGCGGGGCTATTTTTGTGGGTGGACGGCCGCTCCGGCGAAATGCCGCTCAACACACTTTTCCCGGCGGCAAAGTACAATAGAGGTATGAAGACCTATCAACGCGCATTCCGCTTGTGCCTTGTACTTGCCCTGATTGCCGCGATCCCGGCGCTGGCCACGACGCCTGTTAAGAGGCGAACGCCTAAGACGAAAGTCACCGACACTACTGAGAAAGCGGAGGATGCCCCGGTGGGAAACCCGGGTGACCCCACCGCACCGCGCTACGGCGCCCCGCAAACGATTCGCTTTCGCGTCGGAGCCGAAATTACGGCAACCAACGGCGCTTGCCGCGGGATTACGACAATGGTCACCGTGCCGCTCGATTGCACCGAGCAAAAAGTAACGATCCTCGACGAAGACTTTTCGCCCGAGGTCGGCGAAGTAACGTATCGCCCGCTGCCCGGCGGCGAGGTGAAGCAGATGGTTATCTCGGTGCCACGTCTCAACGATGGGGCGACGGCCCGCGCGGTCCTTACGTGCGAAGTTGCCACGCGCCCCATTCAGCCGCCCGAGAAGACCGACGACATCAAGATCGCGAAGAAGATTCCCGCCAAGATTAGGATGTATACGCTTCCGAGCCCGTACATCGAAATCAACAACGCGCAAATCCACGCGTTCAACAAGGAGATTTCCGAGTCGCTCGAGGATTCGGCGAACGACTGGACCAAGGTCGAAGCGATTTACGACGCGGTGTTGAAGAAGATCGACTATGTCGAAGGTCCGGACAAAAGTGCCGCTGAGGCGCTGCACGACAAACAGGCCGATTGCCAAGGCCGCTCGGCGCTCTTCATCGCGCTGTGCCGGCTGAACAAAGTTCCGGCCCGCATGGTGTGGGTCCACGGCCATTGCTATCCCGAATTTTACATGGAACATAAGGAAGGCGAAGGCTACTGGTATCCTGCGGAGTCGGCCGGCACGCGTGCGTTCGGCGAAATGCCGCTCGCGCGCACGATTCTGCAAAAAGGCGACAACTTCCGCGTCCCCGAGCGGAAAGAAAAACTCCGCTACGCCTCGGACTACACGGTCGGCCTGCCGACGCCCGGCGGCGGCAAACCCAAAGTGAAATACATTCGCGAAATCGTGCCGCAAGGCGTGAATTAGACCATTTTTAGCAACGGTGTTCCGTTGGGCGTAGGGCAACGCCCTAGTTATTCGCAATACTTTGGGCGTTGCCCCAGCCATCTAGCACGAGAACTTGAAAAACGCTCTAGCGGTCGCTATCCGTGCATCTCGCTGAAGCCGAACAGCGGCTCGCCGGCATCCACAGTCGCTTCCGCTGCCGCGGCAAAGCTCATCGCCTCGGCAGAAACAGGTGACGGATCGGCGACGCGGATTCGCGCCGCGATCCACACCGTGGAGAGCGTTGCCGCGGCTGCGACCCAGCCGACCGTGCCGAAGTGCTCCAGCTTGCCATCTGCTGCCTGTGTGGCAATCAGCCCGCCCAGAAACGCGCCAAAGCCGCTCGCGAGGTGTTGAACCGAGGCGTTGGCGCTCAAGAACGCGCCGCGTCGTTGCGGCGCGACGCTGCTCGTGACCATCGCCATGGCGGCAATCATGCGGCCGACATTGCAAACCATCAGCAACCCGAAGACCGTGAGCGTCACATACAGTGGCGAAACAGGCAAATGCGTGATCACCACGAGCAACGCGGCGGAAATGGGAATCAACACGCGATAGACGATCAGCTTGCCATATTGATCCGCGAGTTTTCCGAACACCGGCGCCGTAAAAAGCGTCAGCGCGCCCCCGGCAACATACACCCACGGCAATTGCAATTCAGTCATCCCGACGTTTGCCTCGAGATAATCCGGAAGATAGGTGAAAACCGTGAAGCTGCCGATCATGAGCATAATGATCAGTGCAAACGCCCAGAGGTGATTGGCGTGCGAGAAGGTCTCGACCATCGATTGCAGAGGATGCACGTGCCGCTTGCCCACATGTGCATTCAGCGCCGGCAATGCGAACGGCGTGGCAAACAGGGCCGGGCAGCCGGCGATCGCGAGCACCACGAAAGGCACATGCCAGCCGTATTCCGTGCCGAGGTACAAACCAAACGGCACACCAAACACCGAAGCGAGCGCGAAGCCGGTCATCAGCGAACCGGTCGCACGGCCGCGGCGCTCCTCGGGAAAAACGTCGCCGATGATCGCCATCGACATGCCGCCCAGGATGCCGCCGAACGCACCCGTAACAAACCGGGCGAGCACAAGCATGCGATAATCTGGCGCCAGCGCGCAACAAAACGTGCCGATCAAAAAACCAGTGTACAGCATCATAAACGTGGTACGGCGAGCGAACCGATCGGCGATCGCCGAGGCGATCAACCCCGCGAGTCCCGCGGCGAACGTGTACGACGAAACGACCAGGCCGAACTGCGTTGTATCGATGCCCATCGTCCGCATGAGCTGCGGACCGAGCGGCATGATGATCATGAAATCGACGATCGTCGTGAATTGAACGGCCGCCAAAATGAGCAGCACAATCTGCTCGCGTCGCCGATCGCCGGCTGAATCGGCAGCGACTTCTGTGATGGCCATCCGGCTACCTGCTCCCCGTCCTGATCCTAATGACGCCAGTGAATGACAAATACTGTGCTACGCCGGTTCGCGGGTAGGAACGAATTGTCGCGATCGGGGGTCGCCGCGGCTAGTGGCGGCGCGTTGCACGCTGGCTGAAAGAGCGCCAGTTACCGGCAGGTAAGACAATTTTTGAAGAGGTAAGGCCGACTGGACTTTCCAACCAGGGGATTGCAGTCGTCTAATGCTTGGCCAGCAGCGGTGCTAGCGCCGCTTCAATACCATCGAGCGAATGTCCGCCCCACACGCTTGTGCCGTTTCGATCATAGAGCACGAAGGTCGGAATCACTTCGATCGCCATCTTTTCCTCGGTCAGCCCGGCCCCGTACGCGATCGGCCAATCGATGCCGTCCTTCGATTCGACGTAGTTCTTCACAAGCTTGGCGGCCGCGCCATCTTCAGACGTGAAGCCCACCACCTTGACACCAAGGTCGCGGTGCAGCCTGTTGAAGCGAACGAGTTCCGGCATGCTGCGCATGCAGGGGCCGCACCAGGTGGCCCAGAAATCGACGAGCACGATCTTGCCGTGCAAATCCGCCGCGGTTAGCGGCGCCTCGGCATTGATCCAGCCGGACACTTCGAGCGGCGGCAACGGCAGGCCGGTGAATTCATTCGGTGACTTGGGTCGCCGCGCTTGAATCGTGACTAATATGGCCACGGCGACGCCCAGCAGCATCAGCAATATCCAAAACGATCTGCCGGCGCTGTCGTCCGGCGATTTGCCAGGAGCCGCGGTTTCGGTTTCGTTGCTCAAAAGCTTTCGCCCGATCTCGAATGAATTGCAGAAAAAAACAACCACGACGGCACAACGAGCACGACGGGTAGCTGTATTCTACGTCGTGTCCGTCGTGCCGTCGTGGTGGAATTTACATGCTGAAATTATTGGATGCGACGACGCAACCGAATCATCTTTTCGACGTTCAGGTCCTCGCCGGGTCGGAAGCCGACTGGCTCGGTGCGATCGATGATGTAGAACCCGCGCGGCCGCTTGATGTCGCCCGTATCGCTGCCGAGCTCTTTGCCGAGCATGTAGCCATCGGGGTAGACGCGGTTGTAGAGAGCTTGCGCCGCGACCGTTGCGGGCGAGTTCGCCGCACCGTCGCCGCCCATGCGTTCCTGGACTTTGTTTTCGTCGGAATTCCAATCCGGCGCTTTTTCGACTTCGAAGTAACCAACGGTAATCCACA
>DATBAY010000386.1:0-13250 GCA_036271295.1 Lacipirellulaceae bacterium
GGTTCGATGCGCAGGCGCTTGCGGTCGGCCGAGTCGGTGGCGATCGAATACATCCGCCGGCGGGCAATGGGATCCACATCGGCCGGTTCGCCAAGCACCATCGTGAGCACATGATGGCAGGCAGTCGCTTCGGCGAGGTGAACATCGGACTCCAAGCAGATGCGCTCGAAGTCGCCGACTTGTTCCGGCGGCATGACGTTGTCTAAGTACTCGGCGACCGTGTTCGGATCGAGGCCCATCCCCGTGCCGATGACTTGCGGCGCGCTGAGCCGCAGGCGGCGGACGGTATCGCGGGTGCGGTGAACGAGGTCCTCGGCGAATTCGCTGGATTGGATTTTTTGAGAGAGCTCCTCTTTATCAACCGGGTCGAGAACGTCATCCAAATAGGCCAGGAGCGTGCGGAGCGTAAGACGCATGATTGGAACTCGTAAAGGCGATTTGCGAGGAACTTAGAGCACGGAAAATGCCGTGTCTGAGTTAATAGTGGAGACGGCGGGCATCTGCCGTGCAAAAAAATGCTCGGCCGCTTCAAATTCGGAAACAATGACGCCATTTTGACGCATTCCACGGATGCTGGCAGGCGCAAAGACGTAGCTGAAATGCCGCGAAGGCGGCTTCAGTCCTGGCGGCAGCACGCCAGCAAGGCCAGCGAAGAAGCCAAGCACTCGGCGGCAGCCACGACTAACGGATGGAGGGTCGGCGGGTGAATAGGCTTCGCGAACCAGGTGCCGGGGCGTTCCCAGCCGTGCGCCGTACGCACCCAAGTGAGCGAAGTTGGCGTCGAAACACGTGCCCGCGGCGGCAGCTCAATTTGGCAGGACAACGCGCCTACGCTTATCAACATCAGAGCAATGGCGACGATGAAACGCATGGGTTGGTACGCCGCGGCTCGACGCTTTGCGCTCGAGCGGGCAGGTGGATCTGCAACGAGTGGCTGGTGAGGAGGAGGGAGGCCGGGCGAGGCCGACCGAGAGACGCGAGGACACAACGCAACGCGAATGCCGCCTCATGCGAGGCCTGCCTGGAACCGACAAAAGCGTCGTGTTTCGCAGCGACTTTTGAAGTTAAAAAAAGTGTGCCGAGCGGCCGCGTGCCGCCGGATGATGCAAATCGTCAACATCCGGTGGGCCGGAATGATGCGACAAATCAACTGTCTATGCGGACTGTACGGCTAAAAGGTTTTGTGATCGTGCCCGCAGAGCTTTCGCGAGTGGTTCGACTGGTGTTCGCGGCGCGGCTTTCCTCACACGCGCCAGTAGGCGTGCGCGGCTCAGATTTCAGAACGAAATTGCCGCTATTCATTTGGCGGCGTGGAACGACTGAGTACAATTCAGATAGACCGCGTTGCTTGTTGCGGTTTTCTCCTCAGGCGTGCATTTCGACGGGACTTTTGGCGTGACACGCAACCGAATTCTTTTGGGCCGGGCCATCGAAGAAGCCGAGGGCTATACGGAGCTCGGCATGTTGGAGCACGCGTTGCAGGCGTTGCAACGTCGCGGGTCTTTAGTGCACGGCAACGCCAAAGCTTGTTATCTGCTGGGCGAGGCGCTGCGTGAGCTCGGACGTTATGAAGACGCGCTTTTGCCGCTCGAGCGGAGTGCCGATATCATGCCCGACGACATTCACGTCTGGCTGGCGCTCGGTTGGTGTTATAAGCGAACCGGTCAATTGGCGAAGGCGATTGATGCCTTGGAGCGGGCCGTAACGGTCGATCCCAGCGAAGGCGTGTTGCACTACAATTTGGCGTGCTACTGGAGTTTGGCGCGCAATCGGTCGCTGGCGATTGGTTACTTGTCGCGAGCGCTGGAAATCGACACGAACTTCCGCGACATGATTTCCGACGAGCCGGATTTCAATGCGCTGCGCAGTGATCCGGAATTCATCGCGATCGCGAATTTAATTGTCTAATTCACGAGCGCATTTTTACGCGGCATAGCCGCCATCTACGAGGAACGCGGCGCCTGTCGTGTAGGCGCCTCCATCGCCGGCCAAATGGGCGACCATCGCGGCGATGTCCTCTGCTTTGCCATAGCGTCCGAGCGCGGTTGCGGCGCGCTGATTGTCGGAGCCTTCGGCATCGGCGGGGTTCATGTCGGTGTCGATCGGGCCGGGCTCGACGACCGTGACGCAGATCCCTTTCGGTCCGAGCTCCCGCGCGAGCCCTCGCGTGAGACCAACGACGGCGGCCTTCGTCATGGAGTAGAGTGTCACTCCAGGGCCGGCGACGCGTTCGCCGAGGCAGCTACCGATGGTGATGATCCGGCCACCCTTTTGCATGTGCTTAACGGCGGCTTGAATGGCGACGACCGGGCCGCGGACATTGACTTCCCATAGGCGGTCCAAGTCTTGAGGTGAGGTTTCCTCAGTCGAAGCGGCAACGAACACACCGGCGTTGTTAACGAGGATATCGAGGCGTTTCAGTTCGGCGGCCGTTTTTTCGACGGCAGCGGTGATCGCGCCGCTGTTCGCGCTATCCGCCTGGATCGCGAGGCCGCGCCGTCCGAGTTTTTCGATTTCCGCGACGACTGCTTTCGCTTTATCGGGCGAGCTGACGTATGTGATGGCGACGTCGGCCCCGTCGGCGGCGAGGCGTTTGGCGATCGCCGCGCCGATGCCGCGGCTACCTCCGGTGACGAGTGCGACTTTGCCTTTGAGAGTTGACATGCTGCTGTTCCTGTGGAGCGGGTTTGGAATCGAACGCTGTTGGAAAACCCTTTGTTTGCGATGCGGGTTTCAACCGGTAAATGGGGCTTCGATTCGGCGGGGGATTTTGCGTCAATCCGAATTATCAGCGGATTGCCGTTGGCTGCAAGCATGGCCGGGCCTGAGGTTGACCGAGGTCGCGGATGAAACTACTCTCCGCACCTCGCCAAACACTTTTCTGCCGAGGAAGTTAACGATGCACACCTCCAAGACCGGGGCTCAATCTACCTCTTTGCCAGCGACCGCGCCGCAAGGCGTGCCGATGTTGGATGTCTGTCGCGAGAATTCGCGGCTCGCGAATGAGCTCAATGCTGCGATGACGGACGTCGCGAAGTCGGGGGCATTCGTGCATGGTCCGGCTTGTCATAAGTTCGAAGCCGAGATGGCGCAGTACTGCGGGACGGAGCACGCGATCGGTTGCGCTTCGGGCAGCGACGCGCTGCTGCTGGTGCTGATGGCGCTTGGCGTGGGCCCGGGCGATGAAGTGATCGTGCCGAGCTTTACGTTCTTCGCGACTGCGAGTGCCGTGTGGCGGCTGGGCGCGAAGCCCGTGTTTGCGGATATCAAGCCGGATACGTTCAACCTGAACCCGGCGGACGTGCTGTACAAGATGAGCACGGCTACGAAGGCGATCATTCCGGTGCACTTGTTCGGCCAGTGTGCCGAGATGGACGAAATTCGGCAAATCGCTTCGGCAGCGCGCGGCATTCCGATCATTGAGGACTCGTGCCAGGCGATCGGTTCAGAATACGGTGGCGTGCGAACGGGTTCGCTGGGCACGGCGGCGTGCTTCAGCTTCTACCCGACGAAGAACCTCGGCGGCTTCGGCGACGGCGGCGTCATTACGACGAACGATGCTGAGCTCGCAGCACACATGAAGGTGTTGCGAGACCACGGTGCTCAGCCGCGGTACTACCACCATTATGTTGGTCTCAACAGCCGGCTCGACGCGCTCCAAGCGGCCGTGTTGAGCGTGAAGTTACCGCACCTGGACAATTGGGCGGCGGCGCGCAAGCGGCATGCCGAGCGGTATCAGGCGGAATTCAAACAGCGCGGGCTGGGCGTCGAAGTAGTCGCCCCGGTCGCGGACAAGAATTGTCATCACGTTTGGAATCAATACACGGTCCGCGTGAAGAACGGCCGACGTGATTTGCTGCAGAAATTCCTGGCCGATCGCAAGATTGGTTCGGCGATTTATTACCCGGTGCCGCTGCACTTGCAGAAGTGTTTTGCGGCGTTGGGTTACGAAGAGGGTAGCTTGCCGGTAACCGAGCAGGCTTGCCGCGAAGTGTTGTCGTTGCCCGTTTATCCGGAACTCACAGCGACAGAGCAGGGGACCGTGATTGACGCGGTGAGCGAATTCTGCCAGGCGCGAGGCCGCGCGGCGGCGTGACACCGCAGCTAATGGGAGAGAATCGCGGCGTTGCCTTACCCGGCCCACCGGCGCTAGGTGATTACTCGTCGACTTTCTTGATTTCCGTTGTGCGCTTCGAAGGCATGAGCGCAACGAGAAGCCCCACGACCACACAGAGGAGGACCACAGCCCACGACAGGCTGAGTCCTTTTTCTTCGGGGCCGTTCGGCGCCGAGGAGTGCGCTGCCAGGATTAGCGTGTGGAAAATAGCGTGCATTGCGGTGCGCTCTGGAACGTGATTTCGTCCTACGCTTCCCATTCTAGATTGGCCGGCAGCTCCTGCCAATCTGCGGAGACCACCGGGGCGGCGAAGAGCTCGCCGGCCAGCCAATCGTCGAGCGGGCGAGCTGCACGGCGAAAAAGCGCCGTAGGCATGGCGACGGTGTCCCAGCTATCGGAAAGCGGCCGGGCATGCGGCAAATAGTCGGCGAGGCGCACGCCGAGAAAGCCGAAGTGTTCGCCGCGGAAGTGGAACAATTGGTCGGGCGGCAGGGGCGATCGGCCGGCGACCAAATGATAGGCGAAGACCAGCAGCGGGCAGAAACTGGGGCCGAAGTGCGTCTGCCACGCGGCGAGGCTGCGGAGATCATCTCGCGTGGACCAGTTTTTCCAGTATTGGTGATGTTCTTCGCCGGAAGGGAAGCGTCGGCCCTTTACATCGACCAGCCAGGACATTTGGCCGGGCGGTGACACGATGAAGTCGAGGCTCTTGAGCGAACCACCGGCGATGAGGCTGCGGCGGGCTTCGTCGACCGCGATGTACGGGAGGCGGCGCGAGCGGAGGAATTCCTCGAAGGCGGCTTCGTAGTGGTTGTCCCGATTCGCCATGGGAAAGGTGTCAGGTGTCGGGTTTCAGGTGTCGAAGAAAACATCTGACACCAGACACCCAAGCCTATATCTTGTACACTAATTTGTACAGTTAGCCAAGATGCGTTGGATTTCGGCGATGAGTTCCGCGGCGTTATCGGCCAGTGAGACAGTGGAGCTTTCGGTCGTGGATAGGTTTTTTACCTGACACTCACCCGCCGTGAACTCGCGCTCGCCGGCGATCACCGCGATTCGAAAGCCCTTGCGGTCGGCGTACTGCAGCTGTTTGCCGAGCTTGGTCGGCTCGGGGTAGACTTCGACGCCGAAGCCGGCGGCGCGAATGACCGAGGCGAGTTGAAAATATTCGCCGAGGCGTGTTGCGTCGAAGAAAGGAATGAATACTTGGGCGGCCGTTTGCGCGGCGGGGAGCATGCCGAGCTCTTCCATGGCGGCGAGCAGGCGGTCGAGGCCGAGCGATGCGCCGATGCCGGGCAATTGCTGGTTGGTGTAGAGCTCGGCGAGATTGTCGTAGCGCCCGCCGCTGCAGACGCTGCCCATCTCTGGTTTGTCATCAAGCATCGTTTCGAGCACGGTGCCGGTGTAGTAGTCGAGGCCGCGAGCGATTGAGACATCGAGTTTGACGCGGTGTTCAGGAATGCCCGCCGCGCGAACGGTGTTCCACAGTTCGGCGAGTCGATCGATTCCCGCGGCACCGCGCTCGCTGCTGCCGACGAGCGGGCGAAGCTGCGTTAGGATTTCGTCGTTGGTGCCGTGAAGTTGCACCATCTCGACGATTTTGTGGGCTTGGTCGGTGGAGGCGCCCGCGGTCGTGCAGATTTCTTCGACGACGCGCTCGGGGCCGATCTTGGCGAGTTTATCGAGACCGCGGAGGACGTTCGTTGCGGCCGCCTCGAGGCCGAGCGATTCAAGCAGGCCGGTGAGTACCAGGCGGTTGTTGACGTGGATCGTGAACCGCTCGAATCCGATGGCACGCAGCAACTCGTGTGCGACGACGACCGTCTCGGCATCGGCGGCGGCGCTTTTGGTGCCGATCGTGTCGAAATCGCACTGCATGAATTCGCGGTATCGGCCGCGCTGCGTGTTTTCGCCGCGCCAGACGGTGGCGATGTGATAGCGCTTGAACGGTGTGCCGAGCTCGCCGATGTGCTGCGCGGCGAAGCGGGCCAGCGGCACGGTGAGGTCGAAACGCAAGCCGACGTCGCGGCCGCCGTGATCCTGGAAGCGGTAGAGCTGTTTATCGGTTTCCGCGCCCCCTTTGCCGAGCAGTATGTCGAGGTACTCGAGCGCGGGCGTATCGATCGGGCTGAAACCGAAGGAACGAAAGACGCGCCGCGCCGTGTCCATGATCTGCTCACGGGCGAGCATCACTTGCGGCAAATAATCGCGGAAGCCCTTGAGGACGCGAGGTTGGATCGGCGGAGCGGCCACGGCAACTCAAGAAAGTATTGGGAAGAGTGCTGGTTTCGGACTGCGGATGCTGCGGTCTTTTTCTTGGAAGATGGCTTCGGTGTATTCGGCGACCTGCTCGGGCCGTTCGAGGTAGAAGTCGTACGTCCAGTCGTCTTCGTACTCGCATTCTTTGGTCGTATAGTCGCGGCAGATTTGCGGGCGTGTTTCGTAGATGCCGCAGCGGTTATCGGATTGCAGGTGCCGGCAAGTGGTGTGGACGAGCAAGTACCAATCTTCACCCTCTTTGAAGACCGTTGCCCGCTCGTGCAGCAGGAACCAGCGGATAAAATCGAAGTCCGCGAAATCTTCGGGCGTTTCGAAGGGCAGGGCGAAGTAGCGGCAGCACTTGGCCGAGCAGTATTCGCAGAGCACGACATCCTTGGGGACTTCTTTGCGGCGGGGTTTTGGTGAGCTGAGCGCGGTGGCCATGTGAGATGATCCTGCGTGCGGTTGCGTGCGACCTGAGTAACTTATCACGCCGCAGTGGGGCCATCCAGTGCGGCAACTACGAGCTCCCGCCAGATAATCTCCGATTTCAAAATGACCACGGAGACACAGAGGACACGGAGAAGAATTATTTGGACAGGATTTACCGGATTCACATGATTAAGAAATTGATTCGAATGAAGTCAAAGCCGAATCGGATTCTGTCGATCCTGTATATCCTGTCTAAAAACTGAATCGTCTTCCTCCGTGCTTTCTGTGTCTCCGTGGTGAATTCCATCTCGAGCGGTTCCTAAGCGCCGCGAGCCGTTCATTCGAAGAGTTCGAGCGCTTTGTGAAGCATCCGCAAGACGCTTTCTTCGTCGGTAAGTTGGCGCACCTCGGCGGGCGTGCACCATCGTAGATCGTGGGACTCGTCGCTGACTTTGTACGCTTCCTCGGCTGCGATCAGCAGGAAGCGAATGTCGTGGTGCTCGTGGGCGTCCTCGATCAGCACGCCCGCGGAGTCGTAACGCGCGGGAATTTCGTGGACGTCGAGATCGAACGGCATCAGGACACCATGAATCGGTACGATGCGAAACTGTTTCAGCCCCGATTCTTCGCGCGCTTCGCGGAGTGCGACTTCTTCGACCTGCCACTGGCCATCGGCGTGGCCGCCGAGTTGCAGCCAACGATCTAGCTTGCGGTGGTGCGTGAGTAGCGCGCGCTGTCGATCGGACGAGAGGATCCAAGCGGCGGCCGTAATGTGTCCGGGGCGACAGGACCGTTCATAACAGTCGGCGTGGGCGTCGACGAATTCGCAGATGCGGTCGACGACGTCGGCCTCGCCGGGAAAAGTTTCGCGGTATTGAGCCAACATGGCGCGCAGCGGCCAGCGATACATGACTCGTGGTCCCTCATCGGTTACTCGTCTGATTCTATGAAATGAATCGAGTCGCGGACAACCGAGGGACGCCCCGAGAATTAGGGCGAGACTGCCTTTTGCACGGAATTAGTGCGCGGATAGTACTTGTACGGTGCGGTGAAACCGGGTGGAGGATTCAAGAGTGCGTCTTGCTGATATTCAACTTCCAGCTCGCCGCTGGAACTGGTGATCGTCCCTCCGGCTAATACCGAGCCGCGAACAAGTGCGCGGTTTTGAAACGTGATATTGTTGCGGACCGCGATCAGACCTTTGATCGACGAGCGGTAGATATCCGTTGTATCTGCGTCTTGGCCGAAGTCGTCGCTCGGCGCGCCGACGGGATTGTAGTTTGTGGCATTTTCTTTTTCGCTCAGGACGCGGTTTGTCGCGTTGATCGCAAAGTTGGCGTTCGAGGCGCTGTCGGCGTCGACGAGCAGGGCCGGATAGCCGGCCACGGCGGGCGACCAATGAATCGGACCGTTACTGACGCAGGAACCAGTGCCGGGATTCACGACCAGCAGGGTTCCGAGGATCCGCGACCGTTCGATTACGAGTTTGTTGTTGGCGCAGTCAATCCAATAGATGCCTTGGGTGTTGGTTTGCGAACCAAAAGGGTTGAGGCTCGGGCTGAGCACCTTTTGATAGATGACGCGCCCGGTTGTGGTTTCCCGGATGACAACGTCGTCCAGGTAAAAATCGACGTCTTGATCGGTGCACATGAACTTGACGAAGGCGTATTGCAGAGAACCATTCCAGGCGGGCGCGGTGATGTTGCCGGATATTTTCGTCCACTGCAGGCCGGTGGCGGAAACATCGGACGAAAGTGCGGCAATTTGTGGCGTGGAGTCGCCGCTGCCCTTGGTATAGATGCTGATGCGGAAACTTTTCGAGAGAGGAATGGCAATGTGTAAGATGTTAATAAACGTTGACGAATGATAAACGTAACCTTCGATATAATACTGCTGGCCCGCTTTCACGTAGCCGTCAATCGGCTGCGCCGGGCCGGCGGACTGGTCGGAACGGTTTCTGACGCGCAAGCTACTCGTGCCCGTATGTTCGAAACTGTTCTGATCGATTGCGGCTGTGCTGCCGACGGGTCCGACAATCCAATTAGGGTCGTTCGAGCTTGCGACCGAGCTTTCCATATCGAAATTGCGGGCTAGATTCATCGTGGACCAAGTGGGCAGGCTGTTGATATCGATTTGCGCTCCGTTCGTCCGATAGTAGTTGAAGACAGACGTCCAATCGGGCATGGTTGGCAGCTTGGCTGCCGTGACCTGCGTTTTCGTGCCGTTATAAGTTGAGCCGCTGATAGCCGTTGCTTGCACCGTTCCGTAAACCTGTGAGGAAGTCGAAGATATCGAATTCGCCGTGATCAATCCGCCGGTGCGCAGCGTGTCATTTTGCAGGGTAATTGCCCCGCCAACCGCGATGGCCGAACGTAAAGAGCTCAATGGATCTTTACGTGGGTCGATGGTCACTTGCGCGCGTTGAATGGCCTGACCGCTGTAGCCAATGCCGAGTAGAACGACGGGGTCATCGGCATTGTTCGCGAGATTACCGTCGATCGGGTCGGTAACATTCAACGTGCAAGTACCGGCGTTCGTGCCGCGATTCACGAACCAGTTGCCGCTCGAATTGTTGGTCCGCCAACTCGTATCGTTCTTCATGGCGAGCAGGCCAAGCTCGATGGCCGTGTTGGCATTGAGCTGCGCTTGCCGGGTATCGGTCGAGGCCGTGATCATGCGGTTTTGTAAGCGCTGGCCGATGAGCGCGGTCATTCCGAGCAGGGCGACGATCATCGCGGTGCCAAGGACGGCGATATAAATACCGCCCGTTCGATCGCGTTTTGTTTGTCGGTTGATCACGATTAATTGGTGTCGGTGTTCGTGCGCAGTGCCGATTCATCGGCAAGCACCTGGCTTTGGTAGGAAATCGTGACGCGAATTCGTTTCACGCCCGTATCGGTGCTCGAGGTTTGCGTTGGATCGGTTGCCAAAACCCGGGTGACTTGCACTTGCTGTGTCCATCCGGTGCGATTTGGAATCGCGGTGCCATCGCGATATTGGGGGGGCGTGACGTTCCAACCGTTGTAGTCGTCGACGTCGTCGAAGGCCGAGCGCGGCGAAGTGGCTTCGCCGGACTCATGGCCAAACGTGTTCGAGCCATCGGGATCGCTATAAGGCTGCTGCACGATTTCCGACATGAGCTCATCTGCGAGCCCCAGCGCGATCGCCCGGTTGCCGATCGATTCCGCCGATTTGGTTGCGGCGCCGAGACCATTGAGCGTAGCCACGGCCATCAGGCTGACGATCATCGTCGAGGCGACGACCTCGATCAGCGAAAAGCCGCCGCGCGATATGTGATTCGTGCGAAGTAACATGTGTGGTAAGGCCATTTAATTTGTGGCTGCCCGCGCCTCGACGTAATCGAACTGAGAGGAGCTGGTGTTCGAGTAGACGGTCAGGTAACGGTCCGTCGTACTGGTCGGTGCGTAAGTGGGGAAAGTGTAGGTCCCTTGGTCTTCGTCGTTGATCGTCAAGTTGACCAGGTTGTTGGCGGGCAAGATCGTGACTTTGAAGCGGACGAAGCCGCTCGAGAGCTTCGATCGAGTGTATAACGTTTTGAGGGTTGTGTCGTTTGTCTTGCCGCTGAGCGTGAGCGTTTGCGTGCCGTCGGATTGAAGTTGGACATATACGAGAATCGGCGCGTAGGCGCCGCCCTGCCGGTCGGCGTTGATGCACATGACGGCGCCGTTGCCGCCGACGCTCGTGTTCTTGCATCGAACTTCGACGATCGTATTGGTGGTGAAATCGGCGAGGGGGCGTGATTCGATGGCGCCGGTGGCGGTCCAAATGCCATTCGAAAGTTTCGTGGTATCGAACGTGCCGCCGCCGGTGAGTGCCCAATCGGCCACCGTGTCGCCGTTGCCGTTGGTCGCAGTAGGGTCGCGATCGAAGTCGGTGCGCCAGTAGGTGGAAAGCAACTCCGGCAGATTTCGGAGCGGAGCGGCCGCGTCGATCCGCGAGCTCGTTTGACTGCCTGTTTGCAGCGCGATGCGAATGGTGGAAACGTAATTGCGGGTGACGTTGTACGAGGTGCCTGGTGAGGTGTATGTGCCGTAAATGCGGCCCCACATTTGACGAGTGGCCATCGATTGCCACGAGGCGCCGCCGTCGGTCGAGTCGGTGATGCCGGTCGCGAAGCTATCGTTGTAGGCGATCTTGGCGGCTTTGCCCGAACCACTAGCCAGAGCAAATACCATATCCACCTTGCGATTCAGAGAAAGACCACGGATCGGACTCGCGAATGTCACGGTATTCCAACCGGAAGCGAGCGAAGATTCGGCGACGGTCGTTTGCCCAATCACGTTGCTGGTCGGTTGATCGTTGGGGTCACCCGAATATCGGAGTTGGACCGCGAGCGTTTCCGCCGTGGAGCCGTTCTTGTCGCCGTAGAAATCGACTTTCGTGGCGTTCCATGAAATTGCGGTTGAGGGTACGCCTGTAAACGCGGAGGGGTCGATGGATTGAGCCATGCAGTTGTTGGCGTCAATGTCGCGATAGGACGGGCCCGAGACGGCCGTGTTTGCCAATAGAACGGTTTCTGAAGTGTCAGCCGTGGTGGTTAGGGCGGTCACCTTCTGCGTTTGCTGCGTCGTAATAACAAACGAGTTTACCGAGGGGAGAACGTTGACGCCGGTTCCGCCATTGACGGTCTTCACCAATGGCGCACCTGTTGTGCCCGACCATTGATAGCGAATTCTTTCCGCCGTACCATCCGCATTACGGTCGGCCACGACGAATTCTAGAATTTGCGACGACTGTTGAAGCACGACTGTTGCATAACGAAGCTCGTCGCAGATTTGGCTGACGACATCCGCGGCCGTGGATCGCGAAGACGCATCCGACGGCGTGTAGGCAACTTGCCGGGCGATGAACATGACCGAGCCCATGCCCATCAGCAAGAATGCGCTAGCGATCATGGCGGCCACGAGCTCGATGAGCGTGTGACCCAGACGTCGGCGGCGGATGTGGTTTGCATGGTACATAAGGTCGTTATTACCCGCCGTTAACTGAGGCGCCCCCGCCGCCCGGATGACTGCTCGTAAATGTCGTAACGCCGGTAGCGCTATCCACGGTGACCGTGCAGGAATGAACGCTCGCCGTAAGGACCACGGTGCCGCCGCTGGTTGGCGTGCCGTAGCCATCGAAAACGAGCGTCTGCGAACCGCTGCCAAAATTAGCGACGCCGGAATCCAACGAATATGGCGATGCCAACAGGCTGACTGTGTATGTGTTCGAAGGTCGATCCAAACCCTGAGCGCCGGAAACCGTGTAACTCGAATTGGCAAACGTAACGGTTTGCGAGGCACTCGTGAGCCGGGCCCGCTGTCTTGCCATGTCGATGTCGGCTTTTAGCCGCCGGGCGGCGCTTTCGACACGATGAAAGAGCAGTGAGTTGTGAAACTTCGGCGCGGCAACCGCGGCGAAGATGCTCATAATCAGCATGACGATGACAAGCTCGATCAGCGAGAAAGCGCGCGGCGCGACTCGAACCGAACGGACACTAGAGTCCGGGGAGCAGTCCTCTCGGTAGTTATTGGACGCCATTCGCATGACAGGTCGACCCGTAGCAATTGCAGCGTTAGCTCAGTGAAAAGATAGCTTGCCCCGGGCCGAATTTGCGGGCCGACATTATGGCCTAATCTTGGGATGAATCCCTTCCATAGCTGGGGGTGGTCGCGGCAATCGGGGTGTTACGACTGTCGCCAGTGCGAATTGTGCCGGCTGTAAGGGTGTTGGATTCCCGCTCTTCGATAGCCGGGCCGGATTTTTAGACGAGGTGGCGCGCGCCGCGGTTTGCGCCCTACGCTTTCGGTAGCAGCGGGCGAATCGATTCGAAGCGCCTGCCTGCGGGAACGTCTCAATCGATGAGCACAGGTGCCCTCGATTGCGGGGCGCCTCTCGGGTCAAAACAGATTCACATTGGGAGTTGGGAGACTGTCACATGCAAAAGCAAAAGGGTTTCACGCTGATTGAACTCGTAGTCGTGGTTATGATCCTGGGCATCTTGGCGGCCGTTGCCGCTCCGAAGCTGCTCAACACCTCGGGCACTGCCGCCGATCAAGGCCTCAAGCAGACGCTGGGCGTCGTGCGTGATGCGATCGAGCGGTATGCGGCGGAGCACGCCGGTGCAGTGCCGTCGGATCCTGCCACGCTTGTGACGGGTAACTACCTTCGCGGTACCTTCCCCACCTGCCCGGTGGCGGGCGCGACCAACGCGGTGAAGATTATCGCGACGACTGGAGTTGGGGTTCAGGGAACCGATGACGGTACTCACTCGTGGTTGTACAGCAGTTTGGATGGCACGTTCATTTGCAACTCGCATGCGAATTCGAAGAGCGATCCGAGCATGACGTACGACCAGTTCTAAACGAATTCTGCACAGGTGAATGACCCGACAAGTTTGCGAATCCTGCCGCGTTGGCTGCCCGGGCCAGCGCGG
>DATBAY010000387.1:0-4456 GCA_036271295.1 Lacipirellulaceae bacterium
CGATGGTCCGAATTGGGTCGGATTCAAGCGGCGATTATGCGGTATTTAGGGGCGTCAGGCGGGAGGATGTTCGGCGGCAAGTGCTTAACTAAGTCTTGAAATCCTTATCGACGCCCTCGGATGGGACTGTGCATTATATGAGCCAACCATCCACTTGGGCAGGTCTTTCAAGGGATTAGGCGCGTGAATCCGTAAGCAGGGCAAGATAACTAAGAAGATTTCTCGCCTGCCGGCTGTAACGTCGGGGCTGGAGCGTCCAAAGTGGTGAGAAAGGCAGCCAACTCGTCGTAGTATTTTCGTGGTCGAGGGTCGTTATGGTCGCTGTTGGGATATTCGATCCACCTCTTATTCTTGCTGGGAGCGGCGTCGAAGAGCGTTCGCGCCGAGGCAATCGGAATGAGTGTGTCGACGGTGCCATGGCTTTGCCAGAACGGACCGTCGTAACGCTTGATGCGTTCCAAGTTGTCATAGCGATTCCGCATGACCCATTTCACCGGCAGCCACGGGTATTGTTGGGCCGCGACAGACACGATGGAAGGCATCGAGTTCTCCAGGATCAGTGCGCGGCAACCATTGTCGGCGGCGAGAGCGGTGGCGACGGCGCTGCCGAGCGAGCGGCCCATGAGGATGACCTCGTTGGGGTGAATGCCGACGCGGTTGGCGAGCCACTTTTGGGCGGCGTCGCCGTCGGCAATGCAGCCAGCTTCGGTGGGGGAGCCTTCGCTGTGGCCGTAGCCACGGTAGTCGAAAACTAGGACGTTGGCATTTAGGATGCGGCTGTTGCTGAGATGCGAGCAGAGGTCGCCGTCGGCGGCGATGTCTTCGCCGTTGCCGTGGCAGTAAAGGACAGCACGTTTTGTTTTAGGGTTGGGGAAGAACCAGGCGTTGAGTTTGGTGCCATCGGCGGATGCGAAATAAACGTCTTCGTACTCGAAATTCGTCGGCTTCCAATTGTGGCGCGTGAGTGGCGGGATCGGGTAAACCAGGCGGGTTTCTAGGAACATCATGCCGAGAACGATCAGTAAATAGGTGATGATGGCGCGGCGGCCGAACTTCCGCACGCGGCTGGCTCGGTTTGGCTGGGTCGTGCGATCGACCGTCTGTGCTGTAGGTAGCGACATAAAGTCATGTCCGATTCGATCGCGAACGGTAGCAAAGCAGAGCGGCAGCCCACGGAACCATGAGGACTAGCGATGGTTCGGGTACGGAAGCGAAACTTCCGCTGCCGTGTGTGAGCGTGGCACCGAAGTTAGTACGCCAGTCGAAATAGCCTTGCAGCATTGCGCCGGGGATGTGCCGCCAGACTACGTAATCGGCGGCATCAACCACGCCGTCGCGGTTGAAGTCGCCAGCGAGCACGCCCGCCTGGAGATTCAGCACTACGTCGTTGCCAGTGCCGCCGAGGTAGCTGATGTTTACCGTGCCATTGAACCCCGTGCCGAAAATGGTGGAGCCCTCGGCATAGAGATGAGCGGTCGTGCCGTTTTCGAAAAAGCCTTGGATGGCGTCGGTCGTTTGGTTATCGATCAGCGTGAGCGTTCGGCTGGTATTGATTGCGGAGAGGTCGAGCTCGAGCGCGATGCCATCGCCAGTGAGGGTAGGGCCGCCGCCGGTGTTGCCGGCTAGCTCGGTGCTGCTTTCGAGGCGAACGCGGTTGGACGTGAGGGCGCCTGACCCTGTGACGACGATCGGCGTGATGCCACCCGAGTCGGCTTGCCAGTGGATGGTTTCGCGGACGCCGGTCGCACCGCCATCCAGGTTGTTGAGTTGGCCGACGTGGAAGCTGGCGTGGCTGCCGAGGAGTTCGAGGCGGCCGTTGGAGCCGGCGGTGGCGTTATCGGCGATCGTCATTTCTGCGCCGTGCGTCACGATGGCCGAACCGGAAACTCGCAGCGTGCCGGTAGCGCCGCTGCTGGCGATTTGAAGAGGGTCGGTGCCGTCGGCGGACGTGGTGAGCGTGCCGCCGCTGATGTTATAGGTGGCGACGCTGCCGGCTTCGCCGCCGATGCGGACGGCCGCGTTGCTGGCGGTTACGGTGCCTGCGGTCTGATTGAAGGTGCCGGTGCCTCCCTGGCCGATTTGGAGGTGGCCTTGGACTTCGAGCGTGCTCGTGCTGTTCCAATTCATCGTGCCGGTCAGGCCCCCTTCGCCGACAATCAAATCGCCGGTGCTTTCGTTGGTTTTGCTTACGACGACGCCAAGTCCCCCGCTGACGGTGAGCATGCCGTTACCGTTGCGATCGGCGATGTATGTATTCGCCTGATTCGTGCCGATCCGCAGGGAGCCGATCGTGCGGATCAAGTTGCCGCTGAGCGTGGCGTTGCCGTTGTAGCCGATGAGTAGGTTTTGAGTCCCGCTATCGTAGCCGGTGCTCCACGGGCTGGCGGGAAAATCTCCTACGCCTGCGCTGCCGTTGCCGGTCGCGAAGCCATCGGTAACAGGGGTGGCCGCGCCCGTATTGATGTTCCAAACCAGCGCGGAGCCGGGCCACACGGTTTTGAGATTGAGGACCGCGAGGAGCGGGTGATGATCGGAAGCGACGTCGGTCGTCGCGTTTCGGATGAACGCTCCTGGTGTCGTGACGTTCCACTGCGAACTGGAGCGATACCAGACGTAGTCGATCTGGTTGTCGCTAAGCGTGGGGCTCGAGGCGTCGATCCACTGGTTGTCCATGATGTTGTAGGCCGTCGAGCCAGGATTGAAATTCATGTCACCCGCGAGGATGGACGGTACTGTGGACGATGCGACGAGGTTGTTGATATAGGTTGCCGACTGTTGCCGGCCGGCGGTGCTGTCTTGGGAGAGGTGCGTGGCGAAGAAGTTAAATTCTGCGGTGGCGGGGTTCGAGTCGATTGAGAGGCCAAGTTCGGCGACGACGCGCGGTTCGGTGTTGTCTGGGTTCGGCAGGTTGAAGTTCTGGGAATTGACGATGCTGATGCCCGGGCGAATGAGGACGCCGTCGCCGTAGGAGCCGCCGTCGAGCGGCCGGGTCTTGGCGAAATAGCCTTGCATCCCGGTTAGCTGGGCGAGGCGGGCGACTTCATCGACGTTATTCGTGCGTGGGACGCCATTATCGCACTCCTGGAGCGAGACGACATCGGGATTGGCGGCGGTGATGATACTGGCGATACGGCTGAGGTCGAAGTCGCCGTCGGTGCCGGCGCCGTGGTGGATGTTGTAGGTGAGGACGCGGAGCGAGCCGGCTGGGGCGGATAGCGGCAGGAGCAGCCACGCGGCGGCGAGCAGAGTGGTTTGGAGTGAGCGCTTCGTCATCAATGCTTGTTCCGGGCGGTAGTATCGATCTTAGCTGCTCGATTCGTCCAACGGGGGCGAGAATCTTTGCGGCCTGAATCAAGGGGGAGGGCGAGGCTCCTGCCGAGCTTAATCTCCGCGCGAACGGCTCAGCGGGAGCTTCGCCCTCCCGACTCATCCTCTTATTCGCCGTGGGATTTTTCGTAGACGGCGTGGAGCAGGGCGTCGACGTCCTTGTATTTGGTTTTCTTGTCGAGTGCGCCGTCGAGGAGGCGACGGGCGTCGGAGTCGCTGTGGCCTAGGACTTTGAGGACTTCGAAGGCTTCGGTTAAGAGGTCGCGTTCTACCTCGACCCCGGTCGCCGCGGCGACCTCGCCGGCAACCAAGAGGGCGAATTTGGGGACACGGCGGCGGAGCTTGGCGATGATGCGTTCGGCGGTGGCGGGACCGATGCCGGGGAGGGTGGCGAGGCCTTTGGCATCTTGTTCTTCGATCATCGTGGCGACGTCTTGGACGGGGCGGACCATGGCGCGGAGCGCTTTTTTGACGCCGACACCATCAACTTCGCAGAACATATCGAAGAACTCGCGCTCGATCGGGCTGAGGAAGCCGACGAGGCGCGGGATGAGGCGGCCCTGCATCGCGTTGCCTTCGAGATACTCCAGGGTGTGGAGGCTGACCTCGCGGCCGAGCTTGTCTTGCAAGTTGCGGCGGGCGAATTCGGGGATGAGGATTTCGTACTCGAACGCGCCGACGGCGAGTGTGAGCGTATCGGCGGCGAGGGCGACAGGAGTGCCGGTGACTTTGGTGATCATGGGGATGGGGACTGGGGGCTTGGGGCTGGGGTGTTGACGGGTGTGCAGTGTTTGTGTGGGTCAAATTGCGCGGGGAATAGGGGTCCCATAAACGCGTGCGAAATTATGGTTGATTTGCGCGTTCACGAAGAATGGTTTGCTCGCGAATTGCCTGGTCAGAGCGTGTATTGGTGGTGCGAAATTCGAGTGATTCATTTCGGCAGATTTTGGTCATGCGTGGTCAGCACTGGTCGTATGGAGTCGTCGTAGGTTACGCCGAGGAGCTGAGGCTTTGCAGCTAAGGATTCAGCACCAACGTCTTACTGCGAACGGTTAGCGGCAAATCCGAGTGGGAGCCTAGCACAAGTCGTGGCTCAATTTCTACACAAAAGTTTGGAGAAACTTAGTGG
>DATBAY010000388.1:0-7592 GCA_036271295.1 Lacipirellulaceae bacterium
TTTGTGATTTGACGTGCAAGCCTTCGCCAATATCTCGCTGGCAGAGCCAGTGGCACCCGAAGTGACAGAGGCGCAGAAAAAACCGCAGCTGAGAAGGTGCTCAGCCGCGGCTTGGTAATCAAACATCGAGCGATGGTTACCGGTTGTTGGCGGTCGTTGTCGACGGATTCGTGGTGTTCGATGCGCCAGTGCGGGCGTGATTGGGATTGTTCCCGCCGTTCATCATGAAACCACGATCGGCGTGCTCGGGCCAATTCTTTTCGTCGAAGCCTTGGCGCTGCTTGATGGTTTCTTCCGTGACGTCGACCGTCGCGTAATTCACCTTGTTATCTTTCCATTCAATATGGATGGCATCGAGCGGCACGGCGAACATTTTATCGCCCATGCCGAGGAAGCCTCCGAAGGAAACTGCGGCATACTCAACGCGGCCGCTGCCGTCGATCATGAGGTCCTTGATCTTGCCTTTTTCTTCGTTGTTGGCGGTGTGTACGCTCGCGCCGATCAGTTCGCTGGCTTTCCAGGCGTGGCCCATTTCGGCGGTCGACGTGGTCACGTTGTTGTTATTGTTGTTGCTGCTGTTATTCGCGTTGTTGTTGCGGCGACGGTTCTGCGCATCTGCGTTGAGCGCGATCGCGAACATAAGCAGCGTGGCGATTGCCACTACATGACGGAGGTTTAATCCACCTTTGGACATTGCATTTTCCTTTCATGACGTTGTTCGTATCTTCACGATATGTGAATGTGGGCTGGAGCAAGCAAAGCGTATGCCAGAGCATTTGAAGGCGACCGGAAGTGCGAGCTGATGACAAAACAGCGTAGATTTAGCGCCGCATCAGGCAGCTAAGCGCACGCAATTCTCTCCGTTAGGAAGAGAGCAATCCGCGGTGATCGGGTATCGTTCACGCGCGAGGCGGCAGAATGGTCGGGGCAAGACGATGCGTGGGTTGCCCCCCTCGCCAGCCCCCCGCGGCGGCAGGAGACGGAGCCGGAAAACACTTAAGAGCGTATGCTTGCGGTGTCGTGTGTGGACCCACACGTGGCCCTAATTCTCGGATTCTTTGTAGCCGCTGGAGTCGGCGATTTCGACGTCGACGCTGATCACTTTGCCGTTGCGGAAGACGGTGATCGGGACGCGGCGGCCGATTTCTGTGAGCTTCACGAGGCTGATCAGGTGGATGTCCTGATCGATGCGGACGCCATTGTATTCGAGGATGACGTCGTCGACTTGCAGGTTGGCGCGCTCGGCGGGGGACTTGGGTTCGACCTTCGAAACTCGAGTGCCGACGAGGGCGTCGAGTCCGAGCTGCTTGGCTCGGGCCTGGTTGAAGTTGATGTCGAGCTTGACGCCGAGGAAGCCGCGCGGGATTTGGTGGTTATCCGCGAGCGCGTGACCGATGCGGGAGGCGATATTGATCGGGATCGAGAAGCCGATGCCTTCGTTGCCGCCGGAGGCGCTGGCGATGGCGGTGTTGAGGCCGACCACTTCGCCGCGGAGATTAACGAGCGGTCCGCCGCTGTTGCCGGGGTTGATGGCGGCGTCGGTTTGAATGAAATTTTGCCACTTGAGCTCGTCGTCGCCGAGGTCGAGGTTGTGTCGGCCTTTGGCGCTGACGATGCCGCGGGTGACGCTTTGGCTGAGGCCGAACGGGCTGCCGACGGCGAGTACGTAGTCACCGATTTCGAGCTTGTCGCTGTCGCCGAAGCGCGCCGGGGCGAGGTTGTCGGCGTCGACACCGAGGAGCGCGACATCGGTTTCACTGTCGCTCCAGATTTGCGTGGGATGAATCACGCGGCCATCGAAGAGATGGATCTCGATTTTTTCGGGAGACGAATGCCGGATGACGTGGCGATTGGTGAGGATATAGTTTTTGGAATTGAACTGCACGATGACGCCCGAGCCGGCTTCTTCGACGTGGAGCAGACCTTGAAACTTGGGCAACGGCTTGGATTCGATGTGAACGACCGTCGGCGTGACGAGTTTCACGACGCGTTTGACGATGCTGAACTCGCGATCCATGGATTGGACGTCGCGGGCGAGGGCCGCGTAGTCGGCGTCGCGCTGGCTTGGCGGCGGGGTGGGAACGGGACCGCTGCCGGTGGTTGAAGCCGGCGGAGTGGCGATGGCGAGGTTCGCGGTTTGAGCCGTCGCCGAAATGGCAAGAAGGCACGCAGAAACCGCTGCGACGAGCGGGACCAGGCGACTAGCGAGAGCGCGCGGCCGGGGGGATTTAAGTGCGATCATGGCGAGGGGGGCGGGCATTGGTGGAAAAAAAACCCGGTGATGACCGTGGTCACCACCGGGTTCAATTATAGCTTTTTATACGTGTCGCGGCTCACAGGAATCGGCAAAACCGGGGGCGATGGCCCCGCGGCTATTTTACTTGCCCCTACATTTTCACTGCGCCTCAAGGTCGCTGAACGAGACGTCCACGTCGGAGAAGCCGGAGTCGAGGACGCGGCTCCAGTCGCCGGCGCCGCCGCCGGCGCCGCCACCTGTCTCGGCAGCCCGTTGGCATTCGATGCAGCTGGTGGCATACGGCAGAGCGTTGAGGCGAGCGACGGGGATTCTTTGCCCGCAGGCTTCGCACTCTCCGTACGTGTCGTTTTTGATCCGCACGAGGGCCCGCTCGATGCTGGCCAATTCGCGGCTTTCGACTTCGGCGAGCTGGGAGCTGATTTCGTCCTGAGCTGCATCGAGGGCAGCATCGACGACGTCACCTCCGGATTGCTCGCGAAGCTGCTTGAGCAGGCTCAAGTCGCCGGCCAAAGCCTTGCGGATGGCATTGCGTCGCGTGACCAACAGGTCGCGCATCTTGTTGATTGAATCTTTGCGTGAGGACATCGTGATTTCACCTTGCCTGGCGAGGCCGGCGATCAACCCTTCGTCACAAGCGAACGCTTGTCGTGGGCGAACGCCCCCCAGAGTCTCTGTTCCCGTAACCACACTGTTTTTGGCTAGCCGGCGGTTTGTCGCTCGAACGAGCCAAAGTCCCGTCGGTTGAGCCAACCGGCCGCGTAACGCGGTGGCCCGGTGGTCTGCAACCTAAATATAGTACGCAAGTCCAGAGGGTTTGATCGCAAGCTCACCGAATAATCGGCAAGGCTTGACGGCGCCGCTGGACGAAGGCCATAAATTGCCCGGAAAAATGCTGGCGCGAGGGTAGAGGAGCGGGAGTACCCGCATGGCGTTGCGCCAATCCCCAGAATTCCCCCCAACCAGACAGTTCGCAATTGCGACGGAAACCCGAGAGTTTTCCGCCGGCACTTACGTTGCCGGGCGCACAACGGTAATCGACAAGATCGTTGTAAAAGGGCCAGCCGAAGTTTTCGGATTATGCGGGGTAGGTTAAGGCCGCCATTGCCAGCAGGCTGCTTTGACCGTGGCGACGGCGCGACGTACATGCTTTAGACAGGAAAAATGCCGTCGAAACGAGTGCCGCGCGCATATTGCGCTCGCTTTCCACGCCGACTTACTCACTGCAGGTTGCCACGATGCTCTTAGTTGACCGACAAACCGTTCCGGCAGCCCTCGGCGATGGGCCCCGCGCTCGACTTAAGTTGCGGGTGCGGGAGGATGGACAGATTGTCGAGCTCGCCGCGGGAAAGATGACGATTGGGTCGAGTCCACGTTGCAATTTGCGACTCGACCGGCCGGGAGTCGAACCGCTGCACTGTTTGGTCGTGGACGGACCCGAAGGGCTACGCGTGCGGCGCTGGGCGGCGGATACGCAATTGAACGGCGCACCGGTTGAAGATGCGCTGCTCGAGGCGGGGGACTGCTTATCGCTCGGCGGGGTCGAACTCGAATTGGTTGGCCCAACGAAAACCGTTATCTCCTTGCCCTCCTCAGCGACATTTTCAAATTCACTTGCCGAGGCGCTGGCCGAAGAGGCATCGCCAGAACTCTTGCTACTGGAATGGCATAAGGAAGTAACCGCGGCGGATGAGCCGAGTGTTGCTGCCGCGACGCCGAGGGAGCTGGTTGAAGCCGCGGAATTTGTCGGCGCGGAATTACAGAGCGAAGGCGCGGAGCAAATACCAGCGGTCTCCGAGGAAGCGTGCTGCGACGATGCGACACTCGACGTGGCGAATGGAGAGCTTTCGGCCAACGCCACTATCGAGGACGGATCGCACGAAGATGGACTGGACGGGCCGGCGCCACTGAACGAGACGGAGGCGGCGGAGTTCGTGTTTGGCGAGCTGCAGGCTGCGTGCGAAGTGGCGCGTGGTCGCAATCGAAAGATGTTGTCCGCGCTGCGGAATCTGCGGGCAGAGAAGGAGTCACTGGTTCGTCGATTCGAAAATGGCGAGCGGTCGACCGAGCTTGCGCAAGAGCGCGCCGCGTGCAAAGCCGCACAGCACCGAGCTGATGAGGATCAACACGAGCTGCATATCGAGCTGAAAGAATTGCGGCAGCAACTTGGCGAATGGGAAGGGCTGTTGGCCGAGAATACGCAACGGATGGCGGAGCTGCAGCAAGAGTTAGTTGCGGCACGGGCGAACCTTGGCACGCAGGCGCATGTATGCGATCAAGTTGCCGAGGATGAGCAAGCCTATACCGAGCCGGCAATTCAAATCGGTGAGTCCTCGAGCTTGCCGACGATGGCGGAACGCGAGGCGAACCAGGATGAGTCGTGGGAACCGTCGCAGGTTGATTCGAAGCGCTACGAAACCCTGGACTCTGCCATACCCTCGATGCTGAACGACGTTCGCGTAGCTGAGGAGCGCTCACCCGCGTTCGTAGATCCTACAGACAACGCGGCCACGCCGGCAACGGACGGCGTCACCTCCGACGTCCCGGCGGCTTGGGAATTGGCAAGCGAGCGAAAGTTAGACGGGGCGGCGACGGATCCAGCGGCGCATCGCGACGAGCGTGCAGAAGTTGGCGGAACTTGGGACGATGTCCCTGCGGCCGAAAGTTCGAGTGACGTTAGTCCCTTTGACGTCAACACCAACGTCCAAGCGGCGACGGAGAAGAGTGCCTGGCAGGTCAGCAATGAGGTAGCCGCAGAGAACGGCACCGCGGAAAGAGACGACGACCTTTCGCCTTTCGCTGAGTTCTCCATTTGGAAACAAGGCGCTGACGCGGAGAAAGCGATCTCCGAGGAAGCGGCGACGCCGCGCGAAGTCGAGCCATCGGCCAACAGCGCATTCACCTGGGGGAGTGACAGTTTACAGAGATTTGACGACCAGACTGAGGCCGCAGGGTCGCAATCGGATCAACAAGCGGACCATGCCGCGGAACCCAATCCGTGGGCTGTAAGCGAAAAAGAGCGGGAAGTTTCAGCCTCAACGAACGAGCACGCAACCGAGGCCGAGACGGCGCCGGCGCAATCTGCTTCGTTCATCGACCGATATTCACACTTGTTCGCGGAAGACGAAACCGCCGCGCCTGCGGTGATAGGCGCGCCGCCCATACCGCAAGCGGTTCAAGCGTCCTCGCTACCGGCGGTTTCGGTGACGCCATCGTCGGCGGTGAATGCCTCCGGCAGCGGTGAGGACGAATCAATCGAGCAGTACATGGCGAAGCTGATGAAGCGCGTGCGGGGCGAGGACTCGACCGCGGCCCTCTCTGTGACAGCGCCTGCGGCGACTCCCGCGACTGAACAAAGTGAGGTTCCGACTGCGGTTTCGGCGAGCTCGGACGTGCCTGAACATAAAGACGCCGTCGACTTAGCTGCGGAAGCAGGCCAGGCTCAGGAAGTGCCTTCGGAAGTCCCCGTCAATTGGGACGCGTTCACGCGGCGGGCCGCCACCGCGCCGACGACCGATTTGGGCGCGCTGCGGGCGCTTGCGAATCAGACGGCTCGGGGAGATATTAGCCGCCACCGGTTAAAAACGCACCGTCGCGATGCGAAGACGAAGGTCATCGTTTCGGTGTTAGCCGGCATGACCAGCCTGTGGCTGATGCTGGCGGCCCCGAACTGGCGTGATATTCAATTCATCACCGCCTGCGTTTCGCTTATCGTGGCAGCGTACTGGGCGGGCGAGGCGCTGCGCGAGATGGTGCGGTGGATGCGTATCGGGCACGACGGATTCGGTGCTGACTCGGCGGAAGACGCCGCGTTGCCGATTGACGTAATCTAAAAGCCTCGTTCGGCGCGGACATCATCGAAATCACGCAAGTGATAGTCGACGCCGACGTTATCGAGCAGGCGGCAAAGGCTGCGGAGGGCGACTCCCATGCCGTCGGGTCCGCTGAAGCCGCCGAATTGACCGCCGCCTTTAAGATGCGGTTCCAGGTCGAGAATGACTCCGGGGATGCCGCGTTTTGTGAGCTTCTGTTCGAGCTGGGGGATTGTCTCGGCGAAATCGCGAAGGATGCGTTCGTGACCGCTGGCGCCGAGTTCGACCGGCACGAAGTGTTTGAGTGCGTCTTCGTTGACGTGCCGGTTTTGGTTTGATTTCGAAGTGCCTTTCGCCGTTTTGGGGTCGTGGTAATCTTTGATGTGCATCCAGCCGATGCTCGGTTTCATCGCAAGATACTGCTGGAAAGTTTCTTCCGGCGTGTAGCCTTGGCTAATGATGTTGCCGCCGTCGAAGATCGTGACGAGGGCAGGGTGGTTCACGCGGCGGTGGAGGTCGGCGATGAGTTGGCCCGTTTGGCCGACGAGATTGGCCTCGATTTCGAGGCCGAAAGTGAGGTCGCTGCGGTGGCACATCTCGGCGATTTGGCCGAGCTGATCGGCAGCTTGGGCGACGTGCTCGCGCGCGTCCTCCCCTTTGGGCGGATAAAATGAGAACCCGCGGATGAGCTTCGTTTCGAAGGCGTGGGCGAGCTCGCAGGCGCGGGCCACGTCTTTCTCTAAATAGCGATCGAACGGGACGAACGGATTTGAGGTGCCGTCGTCGACGTCGCGCAGCTTCACCTTGCCAATGGGCGAGCCGATCGACGCCACGTTCATGCCGTATTCGTCTTCGATGTGGCGGAGGTCGGTGATTTCGCTCTTGGTGAGCTTCATCACGTTTTTGACGCCGCTGCCGAGATCGACGAAGCGGAGGCTGTAATACTGGAGGCCCGCGGCGGACATGGCCGCGAACTGCTCGACGGCCGTTTTGCGGACGGCGGCTTCGTCGCCAAAACCGGAGAGCACGACTTGAGGGCGATCGGGCATGATGTGGTTCTCGTATTACGCCGGGCGCGCTCCGCTGCGCATCGCGGTTAAACGTACGTATCCGCGTATTTGGCGGTGACGGTTTCGGTCATGCCGCCGCGGGCGTTAAAGGCGGCTTCGATTTTCATCCAGCGCGGGCGCAGGACGGCGACCAGGTCATCGAGAATCGTATTCGTGACGTGTTCGTAAAAAATGCCCTGGTTGCGGTAGCTTTGGAGGTAAAACTTCAGGCTTTTGAGTTCGATGCACAGCTTGTCGGGCGTGTAGTTGATGGTCGCCGTGCCGAAATCGGGCTGGCCGGTGCGCGGGCAGACGGACGTGAACTCGGGCGACACGATTTCGATTTGATAATCGCGGTCGGGGAATTGGTTGTCGAAAGTTTCGAGTAGATTGCGGAAGTCGCTCATTTAGCCGCTCCTTTTGGCGGGTCGTGCATTGTGGCATGATAAAAGCCAGGGGGGAAGGCGGAAGGCGAGT
>DATBAY010000389.1:0-5766 GCA_036271295.1 Lacipirellulaceae bacterium
TGCATTCGCAGCGGCGATGATCAACAGTCAGCCGATGGGTTTCTATCAGCCGGCTCAATTGGTGCGCGATGCGCGGGAGCACGGTGTCGAGGTCCGGCCGGTGGATGTGAATTGGAGCTCATGGGACTGCATTTTAGAAAAGGGAAAGGGGGAAGGGGGAAGGGGGAAGGATGAGCCACAGGTTCGATTGGGATTCCGAGTGCTCAACGGCTTCGGCGAAGCCGCAGGGCGAGCGATCGAGCACGCTCGTGAGGCGGGGCCGTTTTCATCGCTCGATGACTTCGCGCGGCGCACCGGTTTGGGGCAAGCGAAAATAAAACGCTTGGCGGAAGCAGATGCATTTGGCTCGCTTGGCACTGGGCGTCGGCAATCGCTATGGCAGGCGCTCGGTCAGGAGAAGAAACGGCGCGCAATGCCACTGTTTGATGTCGGCGATGAAAAGTTAATAGCCGGACGGCCACGCCGTCCGGGCTCCGGTGACCGTGGGTCACCGGCGATGGAGATTTCCTCTGAGCACGATTGTCCTCAAGAAGCCATTCCGCAGTCGCTCCCCGCAATGAAGCCGTATGAGGAAGTAGTGGCCGATTACCGCACCGCTGGTTTGTCGTTGCGGGCGCATCCGATTTCATTTTATCGCCAGCAATTACAGCGGTTGGGGATTGCGCCAGCGCAGCACTTGGGTGAGCTCACGAACGAAACGCCGGTAATTGTCGCAGGGTTGGTGTTGTTGCGTCAGCGACCCGGCACGGCCAAGGGCATCACATTTGTGACTTTGGAAGATGAAACAGGCACGGTGAACTTGGTTGTCCATAAGCAAATTTGGGATCGCTTCTATCGAGTTGCCCGCCGTGCTCCTGCGTGGATCGCCCAGGGGCGCATCCAAACGGTGGATGCTGAATTCACGAAAGTGATTCATGTGATCGTAAACCGGATCGAAGCGTTGGGTGAAGCGCTTAAAGAATTCGATGTTAAGGCTCGGGATTTTCGCTAACGCGAATAAACAATGAGCCAACCTGACCCGGCAGGCGTGCTTGACTCTTCGCATTCCCGCAACCGGCAGGTATATTGAACGCATCCTTCCAACTCGGTCGGCTCGATGCCTGCATTGGCGCGCCACCGCCCTCCAGATTCACAAGCGGAGTTCAATATGTCTGAGAACAGCGATCAAATCGGTGCCGGTTCTTCGCGTCGCACATTTTTGAAAACGTCGTCGGCGCTCGTGGGGGGCGCGGTATTAACGGGAGTAAGCGCCCAGGTCGCACGCGGAGCACATCCCGGCGGCAGCGACGAAATCAAAATCGCGCTCATCGGTTGCGGAGGGCGCGGTACTGGCGCGGCAGCGCAAGCACTCGCCACGAAAGGCAAGGTGACGCTATGGGCGATGGCCGACGCATTTGCCGACAACGTTCAGGCTTCTTTAGACAATATCAACAAGGCGGTCGAGCGCGGCCGGCGAGATGGCGACCCGCTGTTCAAAGACTCAACGGTCAACGTACCCACTGAACGACAGTTTTCGGGATTCGACGCCTATCGTCACGCAATCGATAGCGGCGTCGATATGATGGTGATCGCTACACCTCCCCATTTCCGTCCGATTCATTTCGATGCCTCGGTCGAAGCGGGCAAGCACATTTTCATGGAAAAGCCGCTCGCGACCGATGCCCCTGGTATCCGTCGAGTTCTAGCGACCAACGAGAAAGCCAAGGAAAAGAACCTGATGGTGGCAGTTGGTTTGCAGCGACGGCACGACCAACGTTATGTGGATACTATTAAGCGGATCCATGATGGCGCGATTGGCGACTTGATTTGCACGCGCGTTTATTGGAATGACCACGGCCTGTGGGTTCGGCCGCGTAAGCCGGAGCAGACCGAGATGGAATACCAAATGCGCAACTGGTATTACTTCACGTGGCTATGTGGCGATCACATTGTCGAGCAGCATATCCACAATTTGGATGTGGGCACTTGGCTTCACGGCGCGCACCCGGTCATGGCCCAAGGTATGGGCGGTCGGCAGGTGCGGACCGGAAAAGAATACGGCCAAATCTTCGACCATCATGCTGTGGAATACACGTTTGCAGATGGCACCAAAATGTTCAGCCAATGCCGACAAATGCCGGGATGCGATTCCGAAGTTCGGGAGCATGCGCACGGGTCGAAGGGCACCCTCGATATCGACGACAGCGCCGGCGGCTTGATCATCACGAAGGATGGCAAGTGGAAGAGCCCGGGACCGAAGCTCGACAACCACCACCAAGAGCACCACGACTTGTTTGCCGCCCTGCGTGACGGGCGGATTTACAACGAAGTGCAGTATGGCGCCGAATCGACAATGACGGCGATCTTAGGCCGCATGGCAACTTATTCCGGCAAGGCGGTTAAGTGGGAAGATGCACTCAAGAAGGGCATCGATCTTTCGCCGCAAACCTACGACTTCGCGGCGATGCCGTCTGTAGTGCCGGATAAGGACGGCTTTTATTCAGTACCAGAGCCCGGCAAGTTCGAAGTGATGAAAGGGTAGCGCGACAACATTGTCGGCCGCTGCCTCTTCCGGCGGGCAGGCCTATAATGTTGGAATGCCACTCGAAGTTTTCCATCCGTTTATTCGCAACTGGTTTGCGGGACGATTTAGCGCGCCGAGCGATGCGCAAGCGCAGAGCTGGCCCGCAATTATCGGCGGCGAACATACGTTGCTTGCCGCGCCAACCGGTTCCGGAAAGACGCTGGCCGCCTTTCTCGCGTCGATTGATCAATTGCTGAAGCAGGCAATTGATCATACGCTGCCAGACGAAACGCAAGTGGTCTATGTGTCGCCGCTCAAAGCGTTGAGTAACGACATCCATCGGAATCTGCAGGAACCGCTAGCGGAGATTCATCATATTGCCCTGGCCGCAGGTGCCGATCCGCGGGCTATTCGCATTGCTGTGCGAACCGGCGACACGCCGACCAAAGAACGCCAAGCGATGCTTCGCAAAGCGCCTCATATTCTGGTGACGACACCGGAATCGTTGTACTTGTTGCTCACTAGCGCAAAGAGTCGCGAGATATTGCGGAAGGTTCGCACGGTAATCGTAGATGAAATCCACTCGCTTGCGCGCGACAAGCGCGGTTCGCATCTCGCACTATCGCTGGCTCGTCTCGATCACTTGTGCGATACGCGGCCCACGCGAATCGGATTGTCTGCCACGCAGCGACCAATTGGGGACATTGCCCGATTTCTGGTTGGCGCAAGCAATCTTGATCCGGCGGGCATTCCTCAGTGCCGAATCATCGACACCGGCCACATCCGAGAGCTGGATTTGGCCATCGAAGTTCCTTCCAGCGAACTTTCCGCGGTATGTCCGGTGGAAACGTGGCAGGAGATATACGCTCGGCTGTGTGAATTAATCAACGGGCATCGCAGCACGCTGGTCTTCGTAAATACCCGGCGACTGGCGGAGCGCGTGACGCACTATCTCGAGGAGAAACTCGGCAAAGGCTCCGTCGCTAGCCATCATGGCAGTTTGTCGCGCGAGACCAGACTGAAGGCAGAAGAGCAACTCAAAGCGGGCCAGCTAAAGGCCATCGTTGCCACCGCTTCGCTCGAGCTGGGCATTGATATCGGGTATATCGACCTGGTCTGCCAAATCGGGTCGCCGCGATCGATTGCAACGTTTCTGCAACGCGTCGGTCGGGCCGGGCATGCTCTCGGCCGCGTGCCAAAAGGACGGCTGTTCGCATTAACTCGCGACGAATTGATCGAGGCGCTGGCACTTGTTCGTGCGGTAAAACGAGGGCGTTTGGATCAAGTCGATATTCCAACTGCGCCGCTCGACATATTGGCGCAGCAAATCGTCGCGTCGGTCGCTTGCGATGAATGGCAAGAGGACGAGCTCTACGCCATGTGTCGCGAGGCCTCGCCATATCGAGATCTCGAGCGGCGTGAGTTCGATGAAGTGGTCGGCATGTTGAGCGAAGGAATCGCTCCCGGCAACCGCTCGGCGGCATACCTTCACCGCGATCAAATCAACCATCGATTGCGTGGGCGGCGCAATGCGAGAATCTCTGCGCTCACCTCGGGCGGGGCCATTCCAGAGATGGCAGATTACCGCGTTGTCACCGAGGGAGATCGCACGTTCGTTGGAACGCTCAACGAAGATTTTGCCATGGAGAGTCAAACCGGCAACGTCTTCCAACTGGGAAACATGTCGTGGCGAATTCTTTACGTTCGCGGCGGCGAAGTGACGGTTCGCGACGCGCATGGAGCGCCAGCAACCGTCCCTTTTTGGCTTGGTGAGGCCCCTGGCCGAACGCCGGAGTTATCGCGAGAGTTTTCTGAACTTCGGGAGGAAATCTGGGAGCGTGCCGAGAATTCGGATGTTGGAGGGGGCGCTTGGCTGCAGAAAGAATGCGGCGCAGACGATTGGGCCGCACAGCAGGCCATTGCCTATGTATCTGCGCAGGCAGCAGCGATGGGCGTAATTCCAAGCCAGCGCCGCGTGGTATTCGAGCGGTTTTTCGATGAATCGGGTGGTATGCAACTGGTAATTCATGCGCCTTTCGGCGCGCGCATCAACCGCGCTTGGGGATTGGCACTTCGGAAATGTTTCTGCAGGAATTTTGATTTCGAGCTGCAAGCAATCGCAGATGACAACGGCATTGTACTAGCGATGGGCCCTCAGCAGAGCTTTCCGCTCGAGCAGATGTTCGCATTGCTCGATCCGTCATTCGCCGAGTCGGTGCTTCTTCAGGCGCTAATGGCGGTACCGATGTTTGGCATTCGTTGGCGATGGAACGTAACGCGGGCGCTGGCTGTGCTCCGTCTGCGAGGTGGGAAAAAAGTGCCGCCGCATTTGCAGCGGTTTCGAGCCGAGGACTTACTGACAGCCGTGTTTCCGATGCAGACGGCCTGCTTTGAGCATCGCACGGGAGATTTGGAGCCGCCCGACCATCCGCTGATTCGACAAACCGTGCATGATTGCTTGCACGAAGTGATGGACTTCGACCGCTGGATGTCGGTTTTGAGCGATATCCAAGCGGGACGAATCGAGCTCATCGGTAAAGACACGCGCGAACCTTCGCCGTTTAGCCATCAGCTGGTGAATTCGAACGTGTACGCTTTTCTGGACGACGCACCCTTGGAAGATCGGCGAGCTCGTGCGGTTGCGGTGCGAAGATCGTTTCGCGCTGATGATGTACGGGATCTAGGCCGGCTCGATCCAGAGGTTATCGCACAAGTTAAGGCCGATGCCTGGCCGACCGTTCGAGATGCTGATGAATTGCACGATGCGTTGCTTTCAACCGGCGCCATGCCCGAACGCGAGTGCGCAGAATGGCGAGCATATTTCGACGAGCTCGAAGCACAGGACCGAGTGGTGCGGCGAGAAAGTGTTGCGGGTCGCGCATTTTGGATCGCCGTCGAGCGGTGGCCAGTGGTTAGCGCGGCGTTGTCGCTCTTCCCCGATCAGCCGCCGCGGTCGCTGCCCGAATCATTGCGCAGTGCTGTTAGCAAGAATGAGGCGTGCCAATTTCTCGTGCGTGGGCGGTTGGAGATTGTCGGTCCCACGATAGTCGCGCAAGTCGCTACGGATCTAGCCATCCCAATTGACGACGTACAGGTCGCAATCGAACAACTTGAACTATCCGGGGTTGTGCTCCGCGGGCAATTCACAGCGCAAACTGGTGAATTGGAGTGGTGTGATCGTCGGCTACTCGCACGTATCCATCGGCAGACACTTGACGGGTTGCGGCGTCAGATCGCTCCCGTCGATATAGCGGCGTTCATGC
>DATBAY010000390.1:0-3535 GCA_036271295.1 Lacipirellulaceae bacterium
CGCGGATGATTTTGGATATGCTTTGCGACGATGGCCGGCTAAATCGCGAGCGGGTGTTGGTCGACCACGTCGAGGAGCATACCGTGCGGCCGGTGCTTGATGAAGGGTTCTGGGCCGGCATGACACTGTACCCGGTGAGTAAATGCACACCGGCGCGGGCGGCGGACATCGTCGAGCTCTATGGGCCGGAGCGGCTGCTCGTGAATTCAGCCGGAGACTGGGGGCCATCGAAGCCGACGGCGGTGCCTGATTTCATTTTGGAAATGCGCCGCCGCGGTCACTCGGAGAGCCTGATTCGCCGCGTGGTGTATGAAAATCCGGTGACGTTCTTTAGCCAGAGCCGCAACTTTGTGTTCAACCCGCCGGATATTGCCGAAGCGGCGACGGTGTGACGAGCGTTTCGTGCGCTGGTTAGGCGGGAGTATCGCTAGGATTATTCCTCGGCGAATTGCTTCAGCACAAGCTCGGCGACCTGCGTATCGGCAAGCTGTCCGCCGAGAAACACGCCGGGTTCCGAAGTGAGTAAGACCCCGCGTTGCGCTGACGAGGTGGCGGGCGCGCCGTGTGATCCGTGAACCAGGTTCGCGTTGAGCGGAATCGTTTTGGAACGAGCGTCTACGAACAACTCGACCGGGTCGTAACCGGGTTTGCGATGGATATCCACCGTGCGCGCGTACTGGGGCGCTTTCGCGTCATCCAGCCAGAAGTAGTACGCTTGCCAACTGTGTGGATCGGAAACAAGCACCAGGTCGCCGGTGCGGGGATTGTCGATCTTGTAGTTCGCTAAAGCGTCGCCGGTCAGCACTTCCGCGATTCCGGGCGTTTTTCCGAACAGCCGGGCGACTTTTTTGATGAGTTTCGGATCCGAATCTTGGAGATAAATGTGAGAGAACTGGTGATCTGCAAGTGCCCAAGCTTTGCTATTCGCGAAATCGATGTGCTCGCCTTCGTCGGTTTCGATGACTTTGAGCAAGCCGGCTTCGCGCAGCGTTCGATTTGGGTAGGTGACGTCGCTGACCGCGGAAATCACATACTCACTCGCAGCCAACCAGAGCGGGGCTTCGCTGTATGCTTTTTCGAAACCGGCAATCAGTTTGCCGAGCTCGGCGTCTAAATCTACGACAGCTTGATGGGCGGCTTTGCTATCCGGGCCGCTTTTTTGAGCGGCGTAGTCGAGGTGGGGCAAATACAGATAGAAGAAGTTCGGCTTGTACTTTTCCGCCGTCATAATCGCCGACTCGACGATCCAGGTTGTGGATTGGATGCCGGCGAGCGGCCCCCAAAAGTGCTGCAGTGGAAAATGGCCGAATTTGGCTTTCAGTTCGTCGTACAGACCTTCGGGGCGAGTGAAGCACCAAGGCGATTCGCTGCCGTCGTCGTTGTGGACCGGCGCGGGCGTGCAAATGTAGTCGGCACCGCTGCCTTTGCTATGGAGCGGGAACCAGACGGCGGATGTGATGGCGCGATCACGATCGTGGAGGATGTCCCAAATTTGGGGACGTTGGATGCAATCATTCCAAGCAGTCCACATTTCGACGCGGTGCTGGTCGCGCCAGTAGAAGCCGTTGGCAACGACGCCGTGTTCGCGCGGGGGTTTGCCGGTGGTCATATTCGCCTGCACAGGGCATGTTACCGCCGGGAAGCTGGGAACGAGGACCGCATGACCGCCGCCGACGAAGAGCCGCGACAAATTGGGCATAGACGCCAAATCGCGCGAGCGAAGTCCGGGAATAGAGAGCAAAACGACGAATCTGGCCATTCAATTCCCGATTTTTCAAAGAAGTTCGGCCACGACGGTCCCTCGCGTCGTCCGAAGCGATTACTGGTTATAGATTTAGGTCGATTTCCCAGCGGCTGCAGTAATCAGCGGCCGCAGAAAATCATAGGCGTGTTGAGCCGCCGACGGCCCCTCATGGCTATGTCGGCTGAGCTCGACGCTGAGCAGACCATCATACCTAATTTCCGCCAGCGCCGCGATAACCGGCCGGAAATCGATTTCGCCTTGGCCAAACATTAAATGCTCGTGGACCCCGGTTTTCATGTCCTCAATATGGACGTTGGCCAGCCGGGGAGCTGATTCGCGGATTTTGGAGCAAATGGGACATTCTTGCAGGCAGTGGAGGTGGCCGATATCGAGCGTGAGTTTCAGCCGGCGGGTAGGAAAGTCCTTAGCTTCGAGCCCAGCCAGGAGATCGTTATATGTGGCGAGCGTATCGATGAGCATCCCGGGCTCGGGTTCAAAAGCGAGATCCATCGATTTGAGATCGGCGTGAGCCAGTACTTGCCCCAACCCGTCGATGAGTCGGTCATAGGTCTCAGCATGCGGGGCGTTGTCGTGGACGATCCCCGACCAGAGCGAAACGCAGCGGGCATTGAGCCGGGATGCAATGTCGATCGCTCTGCGAAGAAAATCAACGCGCTGAGCCCGGCAAACGGAATCCGCCGAGACGAGTGTGGGCTCGTGCTTTAAGCGAGGATTGAGCAGATACCGGGCCCCAGTTTCGACTACGCATTGCATGCCATGAGTCGCGAGTGCGTCTGAGATTCGGGCCAGCTGGTTTTCGATATCATCCGCGTAGGGATTCAGCGCGCCATGATCGAGCGTAATTGAAACGCCGTGGTAGCCGATATTGGCCAGCAATATGATGGCGTCCAGCAGGTCATGATGGGCAAGACCGTTCGTGTTGTACGCGAGACGCATATTTGGCTTCGGGGCGAGCGGCGGCGAAAAAAGGCGAGACCTTCGGGAGCGAGCCGTCGACAATAGCGAAAATGAAGTTCTAACGGTGCATCGGCCAGCCGCGACGCTTCGCTTACAATGATTATAGTTCTTCGAGAGCTCGTTCGCATCGCAGAGAATGGCCGTGCTGCTCCTCATCGATAATTACGACAGTTTTGTTCATAATCTGGCTCGCTATTTTGAGCGGCTCGGGCAGACGACATTGGTTGTGCGCAACGATGCAATCGATGTGGAAGGGGTGCGCAAAGCCGGGGCAGAAGCGGTCGTGTTGTCTCCGGGACCCTGCACGCCGCACGAGGCGGGCGTGTCGCTGGAGATGGTGCGATCGCTTTACAGAGAGTTGCCAATCCTGGGTGTGTGCTTGGGGCACCAGGTAATTGCCGAGGCATTCGGTGCGACGGTTGGTCGAGCGCCGCTGCCCGTGCATGGTCAAGCATCGACCCTCCGACACAACGATTCCGGATTGTTTACAGGCATTCCTCAGCCGCTGAAGGTCGGACGTTATCACTCGCTCATTGTTGAACCAAGTACGCTGCCGAGCGAGTTGTTACCGACAGCCTGGACGGACGACAGGATATTGATGGCTTTCGAGCACACAACACTCCCGGTCTATGGCGTGCAATTTCATCCCGAGTCGATTTTGACGGAACACGGGTATGAAATACTCGCCAACTTTTTGCAGCGTGCTAAATTGTCCGCTCGCAATCCAACGGTGACGCAATCGTTGGTCGAGTTAGAGCAGCCGCCAGCCGCAGCGGCCGTGCTGCCGAGCGGACCGGTCACATTTTGAGGAGG
>DATBAY010000391.1:0-7117 GCA_036271295.1 Lacipirellulaceae bacterium
GCTCAAACTCCACAGCGTCGCTGCCACCAACACAAACCACCGCGCCGCCATCACCGTCGGCACTCGTGCCGCAACATCCCCCGCAGCCACCTCCCCCGGCACCGGCTGCTCCGCCAGAAAAGCATCCTCCCCGGTGCCGTCATCCATGTCTATCAAGTCGCCCCGATTCCCGTCTTCTCTCCCCAGCCCCTAAATCAAATAATACCACCCGTCCTTCTCTGTCATTAACTCATCCCGCCGCGGGCAAGTGTCACAAACATCGCGGCCCACAATCTCATATGCAAACCGAACCGCCTCCAGCGTACTTGTCCAAAATTTCCCCGTCTCCTCAAACACGAACACGCGCTCCGGCCCCAATCGCTCTAACAGCCCGCTCGAATTAATGACGCGTGTCACTTCGGGCCGCAACCCGCACAACAGCACGCTGATATTCGCCGCGTGCATCCGCTCATTGAATCTCTCCAGCACCGTCATACACACCGCATCCGGATTCCGCGCTCGCTTTAACCGCAGAATGATAACGCGCCCGCCGCCGTCTGCCATTTCATCCGCGACGCCCTCGAGCAACTGCTCTAGTTCCGGCGCCGCTCCAAAAAACAATTCCCCTTCCAAGCTGAAAATTCGAATCCGCTCGCACGGCACATCGTCTTCATGCCGCTCGCGCACCACCTTCTCCGGCGTCATAACGAGCTCCGTCATTCGCACTCGCGCCGCCTGCGGCACATACATCACGAACGACATGAACACGCCGACGAGCACGCAAAACTCCACCGAAATCGCCACCGCCGAAATCGCCGTGATGATCACGATCCACGCATCGAACCGCGTCGTCCGCAAGTAATACACGAGCTGCTTCCGATCCACCAACCGCCACGACGACAACATAAGAATGCCCGCCAGCCCCGCCTTCGGAATGAAATACGCGTACGGCGAAAGCAGCATAACGGTCACCGCCACCGCCACGGCCGAAATCACGCCCGACCACTGCGTCCGCCCACCCGCCTGTACGTTGATCGTCGACCGCGTGAGCGACCCCGACCCCGGAAAACAGTGAAACAAACTCCCGACTACATTCGCCACACCCTCGCTCAAACACTGCTGGTTGATATCGAGCTTCTGCCGCGTGGTCGCCGCAATCGCCTTCGCCATCGAAATCGCCTCGAGCAGCCCCAGCATCGCCACCGCGAACGCACTACTCGCCAACCCATGCACGTGCTTCCAATCCACCTCCGGCAAAGCGAACGACGGCAACTGCGCCGGAATATCTTTGATGATCTTCACTCCCTGCGTGTCCAGCCTCCAATGGGCCACGATCACCGTCATGCAAACCAGCGCGAGCAACAGATCCGGCAACCGCAACCGCATGCGCGCATTCAGCCAGCGCAGCGCGAGCGCAATCGCCACCGTCCCCAGCCCAATCCACAGCGACGGGAAGTTCGTCTGATCGATGTGCTGCATTGTCAGCCAGAACCGCGTCAAAAAATGGTCCTCGCCCGTCCCCGCCGCCTTCAGCCCCAGCAAATTCTTCAGCTGGTCGAGCACCAGCAGCACCGACGCTCCCAGCGTGAACCCCACAATCACTGCGTGCGACACATATTTCGTAAGATCACCTAACCGCAGCAGCGAAATCCCCGTCTGAATCGTCCCCACCAATAGCGCCAGCAAAAACACCGCCGGCAACCGCTCCGCATCTGTGAACCCAACGAGCGCACTCAGCACCGCAATCGAAATCGCATTCGTCGGCCCATTGATCAGCTGCTTCGACGAATCGAGCAGCGCCCCCACGGCCGTCATCACGATCGCCGTGTACAACCCATACTGCGGCGGAATATTCGCGATCTGCGCATAAGCCATCGCCTGCGGCACGGCGACCGCGGCCACGGTGAGCCCGGCCATCGAGTCGCTCGTCAGATCCTGCCACGAATAGTTTCGCAGCGAATCAAACGCCGGCACGACGTGAAACAATGTATCCCACGCCGACGCTGAACCCGGTAGGTCCGAATCCTTCGCTGATTGGGCGTCACTCATTCACGGAGCCTCGACTAGAAATCGAATTTCGACCAGCCGAAAGCCTCCGCGACAGTTATTGGGAGCAGAGCATCTGGTAAGCACGCCCGATCGATGGGCTCATTCTAAAAAGCAGCGGGAAGAGCGGCAACAGCGATTAACAAACCGCGAGGGCGCGCGCAACTGAAGGAGGAGGCTCCCGCCGAGCTGCCTGAGCATTCTGAGCTCCCTATCGCCCGCGAACGCAATGACCTGTCGTATGTTTAACGTAATTCTCATCCTCCCCGCTTGTCACGTTTGCCTGGCAGGAGCATATTGCACGCGCGTCGAATAACGAGGCAGACCCAGCGGGCGGCTGGGTTGGTGGTCTCGCCCCCCGCGCTCATCAAGACTTGGCTGGCCAAATTTGAGAGACGCGCGGAACGAATGGAGGAGTGGTCCGTGAAAATTCATTCCGCCGATACCGCGCTCGTTGTGATCGACCCACAAAACGACGTGCTGAGCGAAAATGGCGTATCGTGGGAGTTGGTTGGAGCCAGCGTCAAAGAAAACAATACGGTCGAGAACCTCGCGCGACTCTTCCAGGCAGCGAAGGAGAATAAGTTCGGGGTCTTCATTTCGCCGCACTACCTCTTTCCGAGCGATCAAGCGTGGAGGTTCGGCGGAGCCGTCGAAAAGTCGATGCTCGCCGATAAAGAATTCTGGCGCCCAGATCCGCTGAGCCTCGAAGGATTCGCCGGTTCGGGCGCCGATTGGCTGGACCGATTTAGGCCGTTTATCGAAGACGGAAAGACGGTTGTCGTCAGTCCGCACAAAGTTTGGGGCCCGCAAACGAACGACCTCGTTCTGCAGTTGCGCAAAACCGGCATCAGCAAAATCATCCTCGCCGGCATGCTGGCAAATCTGTGCGTCGAAAGCCACCTCCGCGAATTGCTTGAGCAAGGCTTCGAAGTCGCGGTGGTGAAAGACGCCACGGCAGGCCCTCGCCACCCGCAACTCGGCGATGGCTATCAGGCAGCGATCATCAATTACCGCTTTCTGGCCAACGCCGTGCTGTCGACGGATGAAGCTGTGGCCGCCATGCGCTAGTCCCTGTTTTCCCTTGTCGGCCGCGCGTGTTTTTTTAACTCGACTGACCAAATTCAACTCGTCTTCGGAGCATCAACCATGAAACGTACAATTCGACTCGCCGCCACACTCGTATCGTTTGCATTTGCGGCGCTGATATTCAACTCCGGCGTCGCCTCCGCCGCTGATCCGCTGCCAAAGGTTCGCTACAAAACCGCCAAGGTTGGCGACCTCGATATCTTCTACCGCGAGGCGGGGCCGAAGGATGCTCCCACGATTCTGCTCCTGCACGGTTTCCCCACAAGCTCGCAGATGTTCCGCAATTTGATTCCGGCGCTGGCGGATAAATACCACCTCGTGGCTCCCGACTACCCTGGTTTCGGCCAAAGCTCGATGCCGGCGCACGACAAGTTTTCCTACACGTTCGACAACCTGGCGAACGTCATCGACGAATTCACCGACAAGCTCGGGCTCAAGAAGTACGCCATCTACGTGCAGGACTACGGCGCCCCCGTCGGCTATCGCCTCGCGGCCAAACATCCGGAGCGGATCACCGCTATCGTCGTCCAAAACGGCAACGCTTATGACGAAGGAATTGACAACGAATTTTGGAAGGCGATCAAGGAATACTGGAAGGAGCCGCACAGCAAGGAAAAGCGCGACGCCATTCGCAACCTGGTCACCTACGACGCGACCAAATGGCAATACACCGAAGGCGCAAAAGACCCCGAGCTCGTCAGCCCCGATGGCGCAGCCGAAGACCAGTTCTTACTCGATCGCAAAGGCAACGACGAGATTCAGCTCGACCTGTTCCTAAGCTACGGCAGCAACCCGCCCCTCTACCCCAGCTGGCAGGAATACTTCCGCAAACACCAGCCGCCCATGCTCATCGTCTGGGGCAAGAACGACAAAATCTTTCCACCCGCCGGCGCCGAGCCCTACAAACGCGATTTGAAGACGCTCGACTTCCACCTAATAGACGCCGGCCACTTCGCCCTCGAAACCAAGGGCGATGAAATCGCCACGCTGATGCGCGATTTCCTTGGTAAGCACGTTGATGGTAAGTGACGCTTGCAACTCAACTAGGCGCGAGCAGCATTACCCAACCTCCAATGAAACCAGCTCCACTGTACCTGCCGGTGCCCGTCAACTATTGATATCGTAGTTGGGGGGCATATTATCCCAGTACCAATTTATAGTGGCATGCTGACCAAACTCTCGAATTCGACAGCGCGCCCTCGGCCCGCTTTCACCCTCGTCGAGCTTCTTGTCGTCATCGCGATCATCGGCGTCCTGGTGGCCCTGCTTCTCCCCGCAATCCAATCCGCCCGCGAGTCGGCCCGCCGCTCGCAGTGCGCGAACAATCTGAAACAGATCGGCCTCGCTTGCCTCAATCACGTCGACACCCAAAAATACTTCCCATCTGGCGGCTGGGGCTACGATTGGACCGCCGACCCCAACCGCGGCTACGGCCCCGACCAGCCCGGCTCCTGGATCTTTAACATCCTCGCCTTCGCCGAAGAAGCCAACGTCCGCAACCTCGGCAAAGGCCTTGCCACCACGAGCCCCGCCTTCCAAACCGCGAGCACCACGCTCCACCAAACCCCGATCGCCATCTTCAACTGCCCCTCGCGCCGCCCCGCACGCATCTATCCATCCCCCTGGGGCCCGCCCGGCAATCAACCCATCTGCGAACAACCCTGGCTAGCCGACGTCGCCCGCGCCGGCGTCGCTAAGAGCGACTACGCCGCCAACTCCGGCGACGCCCTCGAATTCTCCGGCGACAACTTCTATCGCCCCACCAGCTACGCCACCATCGATTCCAGCAAGTGGACGCCCACCAACGTCTGCCAAAAAACCGGCAACGCCGACGTCGATGCCAACGTCGACAACTGCCAAACCGGCATCATGTACTACCGCAGCACGCTCAAGCCGGCGCAGATCACCGACGGCACATCGAAGACCTATCTCGTCGGCGAAAAGTGGATGCCCGTCGCCGGCTACGACGGCTTCACCGACGACAAAGCCCCCGGCTTCACTACCGGCGACAACCAATCGATGTACACGGGCTTCGAGTGGGACAACCACCGCGTCGCGTGGAACCCCGCCGATCCCGACACACTCGCCAGCTCCCAACCCACCCACGACGGTCCCGACCTAGACGCGGGCGGCTCCGACCCCCGCCGGTTCGGCAGCGCTCACCCAACTGTGTTCCAGATGGTCTTCTGCGACGGCTCCGTCCACAGCATCACGTACGACATCGACGCCGCGACCCACCGCGCACTCGCCCACCGCTTCGACGGTGAAGCGGTCTCAACGAGCGGCCTCTAACGCTCGCTCATGTTTTTGTACGGGTGCCACTGCTAATTGCTTTGAATCCGCCGCGGCGGACTCGTTAGCAGTGCTTTTCCCCCGACAACTTCTTGCACGTTTTCATATATCTCGCATGCTAAACGAACTGGCTCAACCGGCGCGCCGCCGCACCCCGATCGAGGCCGCCAAGCAGCACCCGACAAGCAGACAGCAACTCGGCTCGGGAACGGGCGTCAGCCGGCCAAAGAGACCGTCCGTCTCAGCATTGATGCCCGCCGCAAAGTACAGGCTGCTCGAATCGAATCCGGCGCCGCCATTTCCGAACGCCAATCCCCACAAACCCGAATTAACAATTGCACCCCCGCCAGGTTTCTGCAGTTGGCCCAAGAATTGACCTGTCACCGGATTAAACGCGCTGATGTGGCCGTCGCCTTCATTGCCCACCAGCAAATCGCCGCCAAACGAGCCGAACGAAGCAGGTGCGAGAACCATTCCCCACGGGCTCGCGAGCGTACCGCCAGCGCCATTGGCAGATACTCTTTGCAGGAAGTTACCGTTGCCATCAAACGCATCAACCACACCACCGCCGGCAGGTACGTTTTCATACGAAACGTAGAGAACTCCACCGATGTTCGCGATGTTATACGGCGAAAAACCAGCCGGAAGAACCGGATCGGTGAACGAGCCCGATAGCGTTGTCAGTCCAAACGTATTGTTGAATACGTCAATCCCGCCGTGCCTTGCGGCGTACAGAAAATTTGCCGTGCCGTTACTGCCAAGGGTGAGCCCAGTATACGCAGCGCCCGGCGGGGTCGCGACAATCTGGGCTGTCGTGACTGACCCGCTGTTCCAGCCAGCGATACTGCCGCCAAGCGTCGCAAATAAAAATGTCGCTTTGCCACCCACCGGCAATACAAAGTCGCTTGCCGTCGAGTTAAAAACAGCGCCCGTGGGCGACCCGCCCGGTATCGTCACAACAAGAGCCTGCGCCGCGCCAGAGCCGTTGTAAAGCGTCGAATTGCCGCTGCTCTGATTCGCCAACCAAAACGGGCTCGTTGGCGAAAACGCAATGCCCCAAGGGTTCTTAAGATTTGAATCCGTATTCAAAGCCAACCCCGGAACATCGGAAGCAAGATTCGTCTGCTGATAGAACTGAGCCCGGCTCGGCCGAGCGACCATGGTAAAGATCGTAACGATACAAATAACCACGCAACTAGCGATTCGTGTCATTGATGACGCTCCTTAGTTCGGTTCGTCTGCTGGTTTAACGCAACAGCGCCAGCGCGTCAGTGTAGCAGGTTTCATCCGACCGAAGGAAAGTCCGCCGGGTGCCACTGGCTATGCCACTGCTTTCCTCAACCGAAGGCTTGCACTTTCCTAACTCTACGGCTCCCGAAACGAAGTCCAATCTGTAAACTATTGTTTACCTCCACGCATACTGCTCACGAAACTTCTCAGGCACGAATGACCGACGCCGCTATCCAAGCATTCATCGACCGCTGGTCAAAATTCGCCGACCCCGACACCCTCGCCAGCTCCCAACCCACCCACGGCGGCTCCGACCCCCGCCGCTTCGGCAGCGCCCACCCAACCGCATACCAAATGGTCTTCTGCGATGGCTTCGTCCACAGCATCACCTACGACATCGACCCCGCCGCCCACCGTGCCCTAGCGCACCGCTCCGACGGCGACACGGTTTCAACAATTGGCCTCTAGCCGGACGTTAGCG